>CP006833.1:1200000-1500000 GCA_000495505.1 Campylobacter fetus subsp. testudinum 03-427
CTCTCTCATAGCAATTGCATTAATTACAGTTGCGAGCATTCCCATATGATCGCCGCTCGTTCTTTTGATGATACCGTCTTTTGCAGCACTTACACCTCTAATAATATTTCCGCCGCCTATAACTATTCCAATTTCTATGCCATTTAAAACTAAGCCTTTTATCTCGCCTGCTATGTATTTTAATATGTGAGTATCTACTCCAAAACCGTTACCGCCAGCCAAAGCCTCACCTGAAAATTTAACCAAAACTCGCTTTTTGTCGCTCATTATCGTCTCCTAAAATTTGGGAATTATACCTAAAAACTCCTTAATATTTATTAACTTATTTGAGACTAATAAGATCAAGAGGATTGATATGATAGTTTTTTTGAGTAACTTCAAATGTCAAATCCTGCTTAACTCTTCCTATAACATAACCTTTTTTTATTTTACTTCCTACTTTTATAGTAGGAGCTATCTTATCTAAATGAGCATAGATAGTGTGAATACCGTCTGAATTTTCCACGATAACCACTTTATCAAGTATCGGAGTATCTTTAGCAAATACCACGGTTCCAGCAAGTACACTTTTTACCTTTGCGTCTGGTTCATTAGAACGAAGTACGATGGATTCGTTGAAAATCTTAATATTATAAATAGGATCAACGTAATCGCCGAATTTCTGCTTTACGCTAAAGTTATCAAGAGGAGCTATGGTTTTTTCGCCTACATATTTTTTAACATTACTTGTTTTGTAGCTAGATCCTATCTGTTTTATATCTCCTGTATTTGCGTTAGACGGGGCATTTGGTTTGGTTGATTTGGTCTCTTTTTTTTCGTCTTCTTTTTTAGCTAGAATTTGAAGCTGTTCAAGAGTTTTTCTGAGTTCATCTTGCTGATCTTGTAGTTTTGCTAACTTTTTTGAATATATATCTTTATCTTGTTTTAAATTTGATAAATTATTTTTCTGTTTGTTTTGGAGACTTTTTAATTTTGCTTGTTTTTGCTTGAACTCTCTTAAATCAAATTTAATTGAATCTATCTTATCAGACTGAGATTTTATAAGATTTACTGTTTGCTCATAGTTTTTTGCTATCTTTTTAAATTCATCTTGCATAACTAAATTTAATTTAGACAAAACTTCATTTGCTATGATGCTCTCTTCACTCTCTTCATAATCATTTGGAACTATAAGATCATAAGCAAAATCCTCGCTGATAATCCTAATCAATCTTTTTTCCATATCTTTTTGGTTTTTTATCAAATCGCTGTTTTGGCTTGTAAGCTTGTTTAACTCCACATTGGCGTCGTTTGCACTACTTTCTAACTCTTTTACTTGTTTAGCCAACTCCTCTATCTGAACAGCGGTATTTTTCACGTCGGCTTCGCCTTTCATTATATCGCTAACCAACTCTTCAAGTTTTTTATTTAATTGAGTTTCTAATTTCTTAGCAGAACTTAAAGTCTCTTTTTTATCTTGTATCTTGTCAGCAACGCTAGCGCCAAACAAACTGATATAAAATAATAATAATAACGAAATAAATCTCATTTAGGCTCTCTAGACTGAAGCATAACTAGACTAACTGCTATTATAGATACTACTATAGAAGCACTAAAAAGCAACATCGTATCGCTAAACAAGTCTAAATTTGGAAGTTCA
The DNA here is from genome assembly GCA_000495505.1 of Campylobacter fetus subsp. testudinum 03-427. Classification (NCBI taxonomy): domain Bacteria; kingdom Pseudomonadati; phylum Campylobacterota; class Epsilonproteobacteria; order Campylobacterales; family Campylobacteraceae; genus Campylobacter; species Campylobacter fetus. The sequence continues at coordinate 1,201,640 of CP006833.1, forward strand.
AAACCTATGCTAAAAACAGCATTTTGAAATATATCAAGAGCCGGCACAAAAGCATAAAACAGGGTTACTAAGCTAGTTGCTATAATGCTGTCTATTATTGCTAATTTATATAGCATGGCGGATTTTAGCCAGTATGGAGCACCAAACAAAGTCATGATCTCGACTCTTCTTTTATGCTCATACAACCAAATTTTCATCTGTTTAAATATCAAAGCAACTCCCATAAGAGCTATAAGTACGGCAAAATATTCAAAAATAGATTTTGATAAAACAAGCATTTTATATACTTTATCATATGTTTTAGAAAAAGTTTCTACTTTTTTTATACCGTTTATTTTTAGTAATCTACTTTGTATCTTTGACATATACTCAGAGCTTGGAAAACTATTTAATTTTAAAGAGTAAAACTTTGGAAGTGAGTTGCTTAACACTGATAAATTTCTTGTCGAAACATCATTTTTAAGCCGATCTAAAACAGATTTTGTATCAAGTGGTATAAGCTCTTTAAAAGTTTCGATATTTTGTTTAATTATATCACTACTAATCTCATTTTCAGAAACTATAATAATATTATAATCATTCCCCATAGTAGTTTCATAATTACTTACTATCTTATCTACCATAAAACTAAACTCAATAGAAAAAAGCAGTATAACAAGCGGAAAAATCACACCCAAATGGCTTTTAAATGATTTCATTTATCTCTCCATTTAATAGCTCAAAATGTCTATACTCAGTTCTTAAACTAGATGGAATTTTATGAGTTACAACAACAACGCAAGTTCCAAGACCGTCTCTAGCAGACTTTAAAAGAGACCATATCACATCACTTGAATACTCATCTAAACTACCAGTTGGTTCATCGCATAGTAAAAGCTGAGGATTGTGAGCTAACGCCCTTGCCATAGCTACTCTTTGTTGCTCTCCGCCACTTAGCTCAAGCGGAAATTTATCTGCTTTATGAAGTAAATTTACATGATTTAGCAGCTTTGCAGCCTGTTTTTTACATACACTTTGGTTATAACCTTTGATGATAAGAGGAAGCATTACATTTTTTTCAACATTCCACTCATTTATAAGTCTAAAATCTTGAAAAATTATCCCTACTCTTTGCCTAAGAAGTGCTAAACTTGATCTGCTTATATCTTTAAGCTCGCTTAAGCATACTATTAAACTGCCTCTATTTACAGGTATATCGCCATACATAGATTTTATTAATGTAGATTTTCCACTGCCACTCTTACCTGTTATAAATACAAAATCATTCACGTTTATATTAAAATTTGCTCCATTTATAACGTTCTGATCTTTTTCGTATCCGATACTTAGATCTTTAGCTTCTACAATGTGCTGCAACTTAAATACTCCTTTAGAGTGCTATGCGCTTTTAAATTCTCATAAGTAAGAAGTGGTTTTTTAATAAAATACGAGGCTTTTGAATTCTCCACTAGTATAAAACAGTGTTCGGGTCTATAAAATGAGCCAAATGCGACCCTTAAAAGTAGTCCGCCATTTTCTTTGTTGCTATCTTTTTTATAAATACGCTCCATATGAATAAAATAGTCGTCTTTTTTTATAGTTTTATTTTCAAATTTAGATAAAATATCTTTTTCTACAACAGTCCCAAACTCAAAATCTCCATACAAAACCTTCTGCTCGCTAACAATTGAATTTGTAAAAATAACATCATAAATATCTCTATTTTGCCTTATCCATCTATCTTCATATTTGCTTGAAACATCTAAAAAACGATTTTTATAGATCTCCATTTTAGCTTCTTTTAAATTTAAAAAACAAGATATCGTAAAATCGGTGTAATTTTTATCATCGCTCCTAAGCTCAAATGAGCCGCCTGATTTTAAAACTCTCTGACACTCATTTGCAAATTCGCTACTTACCACTCGTCTTTTTTCTGACTTTTCCCAAGGCACCGGAAAGTGCAAAAACAACCTATCTACGCTATTTGAATGCAACAAAGACATAACTAATCTAGCATCTAAATTCAAAAGAATAACATTTTGTAATCCCATACTCAAAGCTAGATTATTTACCTGCTCACAAGATGGCTTATAAACTTCTATACCAATTACCAAAGCATTTTCATCTGTTTTTGCCTGATATAACAGATGTCTTCCGCTACCAAATCCAATTTCTACAAAAATCTTTTTAAATTTACTACTATTTAGCTTTTCTAAAAACTCAGTATCGTTTAGTATAAACTCTTTTTTAGCAAGTTGTTTTTCATTTTTAACAGCTATGGCTGATGATTTCAGATCTAAAACATTAAGATCTTTATACACGCTAAGAGCTTTTTGGATAGCGCCCAAACTAGCAGGACGAGTTAATTTATCTGACTTAACTACAAACTCAGTTTTCCTATCTTTTACAAGTAGAAAAAACTCTTTTTTGCCTACTTTTGTATAGATAAGACTCTCGTCGTCTGCTTTTGCGCTCCATAAAAACTCAACACCGTCTGCCCCAAACGGAAATTTGAGATTTTTTAGAGCGGTTGCTACGAAATTTGGCATTATTTGGCTACTACAATAGCTTGTTTAGACTCATTTGAGTTTATACCATACTCATCAATTCCTACAATCTTATAAGTGTATTCAAGTCCAAGTTGTATCTGGTCATCATTATAGCTATTACCAGCTACATCGTCTATGGCTTCTTCACCTGCGGCGCTTGATTTTAGTATTTTGTATTTCACGCTTCTGTTATCGCTGCCAGGATTCCACGAAAGCTCTATACTTATACCATTGAAACTAGCTCCTGTTATAATAGGAGATTTTGGAGATGTTAGAGTATTTCCCACTACTGAGTTATTTTGTTTTGGACTTTCTAATCCATCTTTATCTACTGCAGTTACTTTATAATACATCTGGGCGCCGTTTTCGTTTATAAGATCATCATACTGAACAGCTGTTGTCTGCGCAAGCTTCAAAAGCGGAAATATCTCATTTGATGAACGATAGATATTGTAATGAGAGAAATCCTCATTCGTGTTTGGTTCCCATGTTAAAGTTATCTTTTTAGGAAGATTTGTTGTGGCTTGTAAATTTAAAACTAAATTTGGAAGAGCTTTTGTTTGAGCAGATATAATAGCACTTGGTCCAGAAGTAATGCCATCTACTGTTTTAACAAGTATTCTATATCTATAATGGTGATTTGGATCAAGTCCATCATCTATATACTCTACATTTAATCTACCTTTTACCTCAGCTATACGATACCACTTATCACTTGAAATATTATTTCTTTCAATTATATACGAAGCAACTCTAGGATCTGGATGCGGTCTCCATAAAATTTTAATTCTATTTGGCAATCCATAAATGGCTTGAGCAAAAGATACAGATTCAATCAGCTTGCTTGTAGAAGCGGTTATTACCTCACCGTTATTTGATATATCACCATTATTATCATAGCTTCTTAACTCATATCTGTACTCTGTAGATGGAGCTAAGTTTGTATCTACATAATGAGTTGCGAATCTATCTTTGATATTTGCTACTACACTCATTTTTCCATCATCATTAGGATTTGAGCGATAAAGATAGTACCCAGCGATACTTTCATCATTTACTGGATTCCACTCAAAAGCTATTTGAGTCATATCACTGATTGTTTTTAGGCTATTTATGGTTGGGAGATTTGGATTTACCTGAGATACTTTATAGGCACATCCACTCATTAAAGCCATAAAAAGCAGAGCTAACAAACTCGGGATCAATTTTTTCATTTAAAATCTCCTTGTCAATTTTTTTACTTAAAATATCATAAAAATCAGTCGGTAAAGGTGCTACAAACTGCATCTTTTCACCGCTTTTTGGGTGTATCAAATTTAGTATATAAGCATGCAGCATAACTCTTTTTATTTTACAGTTTTTGCTCTTAAAACCATATAAATTATCACCTAAAATGTGACGATTTATGCTAGCTAAATGCACTCTTATCTGATGAGTTCTGCCTGTGAATAACTTAGCTGCTATTAAATTTAAATCATCTTCACAAATAATATTCGTAAAAGCAGATTTCGCAGCTCTGCCATTTGCCACAACGCTGTTTTTCAATCTATTTTGCGGATTTCTGCCTATTGGTCTATCGATAATTACTTTATCTTTGAGATTCAAATCTATCAAGGCTAAATATACTCTACCCATACTCTTATCGCTTAATTGGGCGGTTAAAGCAGAGTGAGAAGCGTTATTTTTAGCTACTACGATAACTCCGCTAGTTCCCTTATCTAGCCTATGAACGATACCAGCTCTTATGTCTCCATTAAGAGTAGAAAGCATATAGCCATTTTGCTTTAGCCACTCTACTAATGTTGCTTCTTTAACGCTAGGTGCTGGATGAACTGTGAGATTTGAAGGTTTATTTAACACTAAAATATCATCATCTTCATACAAAATTTCCACATCAAAATCAGCTTTAAACTCACAGTTATCGAATTTAGCCTTAGGTAAATTAAAACTGATTTTATCGTTTAAAAGGACTTTAAATGATGGTTTTAGCATTAAATTATCATTCACATATACATTTCCTGATTTTATAAGCTCACTAATTTGATTTCTTGAAATGCTCAGATATGAAGCGAGAATTTGATCTAGCCTAGCACTGTTGCTAGATATAAATTCATTCAATCTTAATCCTTTTTTGAGTATAATTTTACCAAAAATTTCTTAGGTTTAAATTTGATACGATTAGACAAGCGTATTTTGACGCATTTTGATTTTGTTCAGCCTATCTTAGTGCTTCCTATTATTATTTTATCTTATACTCTAATCTCTGAAGCAAATGATATGTTATCTAGCAAACAAATAGTATATTTTGGTATAGGTTTTTTAGCTTTTACATTCTTTTTTTTGACGCCTATTAGAAAGATAGAGTGGCTTATACCTACTGTATATTGGATAAATATTATTTTGCTTTTTAGCGTTGATATTTTTGGCGTAAGCAAACTTGGTGCGCAAAGATGGCTAGAAATTCCATTTGTACATTTTACTCTTCAGCCTAGTGAGATTATGAAGCCGTCTTTTATTCTTATGTTAGCATATCTTATAAAAAGAGATCCGCCTGGTATAAACGGATACAATCTAAAACAGTTTTTAAAAATCAGCATTTATATATTGCTACCGTTTGGACTCATACTAAAAGAGCCTGATCTTGGTACAGCAATGATGCTGATCATCACAGGATATGGTATTTTATTTATAATAGGAGTAAATAAAAAAATTTGGCTAACACTTGCTATTTGTATCGGTGTAGCAGCTCCAGTAATTTATGAAAGTTTGCACGACTATCAAAAAAAGCGAATAGTAGATTTTTTGAGTAAAGAGCCGAGTTATCAAGTAAGGCAATCCATTATAGCCATAGGAAACGGCGGAATCACGGGAAAATCTGCAGAAGAAGCTACTCAAACTAGATTTAAATTTCTACCTATAGCAACAAGCGATTTTATATTTGCTTATACCATAGAAAGACACGGTTTTATAGGAGGAATGGTGCTTATCTTGCTTTATGGGTTTTTGATAGCTCATTTATTAAGCCTTAATTACAAACTAAAAGGGAATTATTTTATAAAAGCTATCACGAGCGGAATTTCCATTTTAATATTTATATACGTAAGCGTTAATATATTTATGACTATAGGCTTTGCACCTGTTGTAGGAATACCTCTGCCATTTTATAGTTATGGCGGAAGTAGTTTTGTGACGTTTATGTGCTTGTTTGGAATACTGCAAAATCTGCTAACGTTTAGATTTGATCCTACTTATAGGTTTATAAAAATCAAATTTTAATGATTTTTTACTAAGTTTTGAATTTGACTTTTCACATTTTCATATGTCAAATTTGAAACTTCTTTTATAAATCTACCTTTTTTATCAAATAAATATATAGATGAACTATGCGCAACAGAATACTCCATTACAGAGTCATTTAAATCTACTATTTGATATTTTGCTCCATAATTTTTAGTTACTCTATCTAGCTCGCTATCGCTAAATCTCAAACAAACAGAATTTGGATAAAAGTATTTAGCAAACTCATCGCAACTTTTGATATCGTCTCTTTTTAGATCAAGAGTAACAAACAAGATCTCCACAGAATCATTTAGCTTAAGCTCATTTAGAGCGGTTGAAACCAGAGTGAGCGTAGTAGGACAAACATCTGGACAAAATACATAGCCAAAATACAATATCTTGTATTTGCCATCAAAACTCTTCATGCTAACTTCACCATTTACCGTAGTCGCTTCGAAATCATATTTAAATATTTTTAGTTTATGATTTACTAGCAAAAACGCACCAGAAGCGATAAACACAAAGACTAAAAGATATAGTATCTTCTTCATTTGTATCCCTTTGAGTTTAATATAAACATAAATTTGCATTGTATCACAGTAAAGATTAGAATAAAATTATATAAAACTTATTTAAATTTAGACGTTGATAAATATCAATATAAGATTTAATGCAAAATGATATAAGTTTGAAAAATAATAAGGAGTATCATTATGTTTAAATCACTCTATTTTAGAATGAGGATAATACATATAGCAGGAATCTTAGTTTTAGCAATAAATGCTTTTTTCTTTACCGAAAATCAAATCGGTCAAATAGTACAATACATAATAGCTGCGGCACTTGTATTTCACGATATCGATGAGAAAAGATGGGGAGTGGATATGACCAAAGAGATAATAAAAAAGTTAAACAATATAACATTAAACTCAGATATCAAAGTAAATACATCTTTTAGCAAGGAAAATGGAAAAATCCTTTCAAGTATAGATGAATTTAAAGAAAATATTAAAAATATCGTAGCAGCCATTTCTCAAAACACTGTTAAAAATAGTCAAAACATCATAGGCTTAGAAAATATAGGAAATTCGCTGTATATTTCTAACAATAATATGAAAAATATCGTAGATATGACATATTCAAAAACAAACTCTATCAACGACCTACTTGATAATTTTATCAAAGAGATACTTCAAGCAAAAACGGATCAAGAAAATATGTTTAGCACATCTCAAGAAATTAAAAATTTATTAGAAGATGTACAAAACTTAGTAAAGAAAATTTTCAATCAAAATGGCGAACTTGCCGATCATTTCAACTCTCTAAAAAACAACATAAACTCGATAATGAAAATAGTACAAACCGTAAGCAACGTAGCAGATCAAACAAACTTACTAGCATTAAATGCAGCCATAGAAGCAGCTAGAGCTGGAGAGCACGGACGTGGATTTGCAGTTGTTGCAGATGAGATAAGAAAACTATCTGAATCAACGCAAAACTCGCTAGAAGAGATAAATAATAATATAAAAGAGATCACAAAAGGTGTTGATAATAGTAAAAATTCGCTATCATCGACTATGGAAAATGTAGATTATCTGCTATCAAAAAGCACAGATACGAATGAAAAATTAAATAGCTTTGAAGCTATTTTCAACAACAACTACAAAACCACTCAAAAGATTATAGAACATAGCTCACAAACTAAGTTAAATTTAAAAGACATTACCACAGAAGTAGGAAATATCGGAATTCTAGCGGATAATAGCCTTGTAAATTCAAAAGATATAAATGAAATTTCAAAAAATATAAAAAATAGTTTTGATGAGTTGCAAAAAGCCGTAGATAGCTTTTTTAAATAAATACTCAATCGATCAAAACTAAATCAAACGCGAATAAGCATAATAAGCTTATAAAACATACTATTTATATATTAAATAAATCACTTCAACAAAAACAAGTTGGAGTGATTTAAATTTATAAAACAGTATAAATTTAGATCAAAAACTACAACTTATAACCATTTTGGATTAGCCGTTAGACTTACTAAAAGCCAAATTTTATAGCTAGGTATTTCAAGTCTTTGTTCTATCTCATTGCGAATACAATCTAACTCTTTTACGCTAAGTATATCATTGCTACTAGTGCTTAAAATATTAACTTCTATCATAAAAAATCTACCACTTTTTGCGACGTGAGTATCATAGTCGCTAAAGCCGTATTTTAGACTTAAACTCTGCATAATTTCTGTTATTTTATCATCAAGATCTCCAGGAGCTACCATAATCAGATCTTTAAGATTTGATATAAAAATTTTAAGCGGCGTCACAGAAAGAAAAATCGAAAATAAAACAAGCAAAATAGGATCTATATAAGAACTAAACCACTTTTCTTGCGTAGGATCAAAGATATAAATCAAACCAAAAGCTATAATGCCACCACAGTACAACACACAATCTATCAACCACTCTGCTCTATCTACATAGATAAGCTCAGAACCTAGATATTTAGAATAAAAACTCGTATAAGTAAAAATTATAAAACACAAAACAAAAGCAACCATAGTATAAATCACAGCCGCCCCAAGCTCCAGAGTATAACCTCCGCTAAAAATGCTTTTAATTGCACTAAAAAATGCATACAAACATACAATAAGCAAAATAAGACTTTTAAATAAATTTACCATAGGCTCAAAACGAATATATCCGTATTGAAAAATATCATCATCTTCTTTATAAACATAACGAGCAGTAACAACGCTAAGAAGCCCAAGTCCAACACTTACAAGCGCTATAATTCCATCAAAAACTATGGTCAAACTCTTTATAAACAGTCCAAATCCTACACCAAAAATTGCTAAAATAAGCGCGCAATACATAGAGACTTTGAGTACAAACTGCTCCTTACGGCTAATATTTTCTTTTGTAAATTCAATATCTTGAGGTTTATTATCTCTTATCTTTTTACCGTAATTTTGCGTAGCTTTGCCAAGTTGCATCAAATCTCCTTTATGAATACTTTTAGCATTGTAGCAAATTTAGTATTAGTATTTTTTAAAAAGATTTTAATACGATTTCGAATATATTTATTTTATATATTTTTAAATTTTCTTAAATTTGAATTGTTTTAAATTTGAATTGTTTTAAATTTAAAGCCCTGTAAAAAGGCTTTAAATCTTAAATTTACCATTTGCTATTTTTAGCTTCTTTTACCGAAGTAGTCGCCATTTGACTTATCTCATTTGCAAGATCGTTTGTGCTATTTGTAGCTTCTAAATTTGACTTAGTAGTTTCATCTATATTTGAAACAGCTTCATTTATCTGTCTTATAGCATCTGCTTGTTCGTTTATGCTTTGATTTACTTCATTTACGCTTTGAGATAATATATTAACATTTGCTTCTATCTCACTTAGTGAGCGTTGAGTTCTTTCAGCTAGTTTTCTTACTTCATCTGCAACAACTGCAAATCCACGTCCATGATCTCCAGCTCTAGCTGCTTCTATAGCCGCATTTAGTGCTAGTAAGTTTGTTTGATCTGCTATGTCTTTTATTACTACTATGATATTTTTTATATCATCACTATGTCTTATAACATCATTTGCCATATTCGATACAGAATTCATAGAACTACTCATCTGCTCTATGGCTGCGGCACTCTCATTTACGTTAGTAGATTGATTTTTAGTTTGGTTTGCTAAGTTTTGCATATACTCTTTTAGTTGAATTGACTTTTGCTCTAAACTTTGACCGTTTTTTAAGCTACCACTTAACATACTAGATATTTCGCTTCCTAAGTAGTTTATGCCGTTTATGAGTCCTAACATATCGTTTTGAATGCCGTGTATCTCTATTCTAGCTCTAAAGTCTTTATTTGAAAAGCTAGTTAAAGTAGCTTGCATAGTAGATATCATAGAGTGCCACTCTTTTATCATCTCATTTAATAAATTCGTAAGCTCTTTCAACTGAGCGTTGTGAGGTTTGACTGTGACTATTTTACTTAGAGTACCTTTTTTAAGAGAGTCTATTACAAGGCTGCTTTCTTCTATTGTTTTATTATCTTGCAAGAGTCCTTCTTTGATGCTTTGTATGTTGTTGTTTATTATATTTGCCATAGCTCCAAACTCATCTTTTGAGGTGAGAGGAATAGTTTGAGGCTTGTCCGTCTCGCCTGAGATAAATTTGAAAAACGATGCTAATCCGTCTAATATCGTATCTATAGATTTTTTGATAGATTTAGTTATGATTATAGATAATATCACGCCTATTATGATAGATATGGCTATAATGATAATTATTGTTTCAGTTAGTAAAAATAGATATTTTTTTATATCCTCGATAGTATGTTCCATAGATTGCTCGTTAATATTTTTAGTATCAACTATGCTTTTAGATATTTTACTTCCAAGTCCAATAAGCTTATTTAATAACAATTCGTCCTTACCCGCTCCCATAGCCTGCATAAGTGTATTTTTATATATCTTAGCATTTTCTAAAACTATTTTAAAATTAGCCTCGTCATCTGCTGTTGAAAATGTATTTGGATAATCTTTTTCAAATTGATCAACAGAATTTGCATATTTATTTACTGATTGTTCTAATTTTTCATAATCTATGATATTGGCGATATATTTATATAATTCGATTCTTAATGTAAGTAGTTCGATATTTAATTTTTCTAAATATGTTACGGAATCAATATTTTTTTCTTTGATAAAAGCTATAGACTCATTTGCTTTCTTAAATCCCATAAATGCGGTAGTACCGGATATAATAGTAAATAAAAGAAGAACGGCTGATAGCACCACAAGTTTGACTTTAGTAGTTAAATTTGACATATTTTACCTTTCAATTTTATTTTTATTTATAATGATACACACTAAATTCACTGTAGATATATTTGAATTTCGTATATTCTATAAAAACATATCTTATAATTTAATTAATAAATTATAATAATGATTAATATTTATTATGATTTTAAAAATTTCTAGCATTAAAATTTAATTTATTTGAAGATTTTATAATCGATCTGTTTTACGCTAAGAACAAGAATAAATTAAAAATGATTGATTTAAAATTATGTAGTGGTGGGTTCACCAGAAATCATTAAAGTTATTAAATGCCGATTTCTACAGTACAAAAGTCTAAAGTAACCTATAAGTAACTACCCAAAATCAATGCTGAAATAATAGCAAAAATAACTTAATTATGCCTGAATATTTACATTAACTTTTATTAACGCTTGATTTGTTACCGTTATATTTACACTAATTTAGTGATAAAGCTAATATTAAGCTTTCAATAATATAAATTTACACTCTAATAATATTTATTGGTGATATTTAAACAATATTTTAAGAATAATCAGCAAATACGAATAATTTACTATTTTCAAACACCAATTAGCAAAGCTCATAAACAAATCATCAGCGCCTGTTTAATGCATTTATAAAGATTATGTTATTAAATCTTGTATTGAAAACTGTACTTTTCGTGCATTTAAGGTTAGATGATTTTAGTGAGATTTTAACAGGTTTGATTTTCAGTAGGTTAAATAGAGTTTCATATCTAAAAAGATTACCCCTTTACCTTTTCAAGTAAAGGAATAAAATGAGATTAATAGCCATTTAATCTTGTTATTAATTTTAGTTAGCAAACTTTATTAATAATTCTCAAATTATACCTTTTACAAAGTTAAAATAAACTAAAGAGATAAAGCAGGAATATTTAAGAGTTAAAGTTGCCACTCATTTTCTTTGTAGATACCTAAAACGGTTATTGTGTCATCTTGAATTAAAAACGGTATAACATAGCCTTTAAAAATAAAATCCCTTACGTTGTCATTATCGCTTGTAACTGATTTTCTAAATCTAAAGGGCATATTAGCTAAATCTTTGCTTTGCATTAATAGCTCATCTTTAAAGGTTCTAGCTCTTGTCTTGCTATCTTGTGCAATGAAAGATAATATTGTATTAATCTCTTTTACAAATCTAGGCGATTGAATTATTTTCACAACTCAATCCAGCCGCTGCCAAACGATGTAAGCTTAACAGTGCCATTGACTACCTCATCAACCCTATTTTTATAATCAGCTTTTAGCTCTGATAAGCTATTTTTTGTTTGGTTGCTTTTTATCTCTAAAGGCTCGTTTTGTTTATCTGCTAAGGCTTTAATGACTTGTAAGGCTTCGTTTAAAAAGTTTTCATTGCCTTTTAGTGTGACACTTTGCATATGCTTACCTTTTTACTTAGTTTTCTAAAAAGATTCCCCCTTTACCTTTTCAAGTAAAGGAGTAAAATGAACTTAATAGCCATTTAATCTTGTTATTAATTTTAGCGACCAAACTTTATTAATAATTAAGAGGGTGTGTTTAACCGCCCTTAATGGCTACTTAAAAATTATACCTTGTAAAATGTTAAAATAAACTAAAGAGATAAAGCAGGAATGATGAAGTTACCGCAAGATGATTTTAACGAATGTAATTTTTTGCTCGTTGAAGTATTAGTATTTGCCATTTATCGCCCTAAAAAGATAATTAAAACTAACCGAAATATTGTATTTTTTAAAGATAATCCTTTGTATCTCTTTTATCGCGTCTTTCTTTTTTAACTCTTTATCTGCAACTTTACTCTTGTAAATGCTTTCGTACAGCTCTTTAGCGTAATCTTTGCATTCAGGCGATACAACACTTTTAAACTTAGGCACGTAAATGGAGCAACCGCCAAACATTGCAATGAAATCATCGAACGCGTCTTTATGCTTATTTCTAAAATCTATCAGGTCATCAATCGGCTTGTAATTCAAATTTAGCCTTTATTTGCTTTTAAAAGCTTTTAGTGCGATACTTTGCATATGCTTACCTTTTTGCTTTTTTATGCGTGTATGATAGCATAATAAGCTAAAAAAGCGCGGATTGTTGCTCCAGTTTCTCGCTTGACATTTTTAACACCTCTAGCCCTGCCATTTTTGGAAGGGCTAGTACTATCATTTTTGGTTTATCGAATACAGATACAAAGCATAGAATGCAAAGGAATAAGCAAATACCAAAGATTTGCCGGTTCAAGTTTTTTAAATTTAGATTATAATACTTTAATAGCGAAATAAAGTACGCTTTGGAAAATGATTAAGTTGCTTAAATGACTTACCTGCCTTAGTTTAATGTATGCAACTAAGTTGCAAACTGTCCTTTTTTTAAAAATAATTTTCACCGTTTGCGAACGAATGGGGCTACGCCGACCCCCGTATGAAATCATATTTTTACCAGTACCTTTATCTATTAGTGAGAGATTTTTACTATTTGTGTGTATCTTAGTAGCCTTACGCATTTTGTGATAATTTAAGTTTAAAATGTATATTATGATTTGAGTTATCAAAACAAAAGCGTTTAAGAATTGAAAAAAACAGTTCGGTTTAGATAATTCACCAACGTTCCTGATAATGTAAATACCAAAGTTAGATAAAGAAGCTCAAAACAGTTCTCAAACAAAGCTTACTGCGTACTCGCGACTACTTCAAAAACTCCACTTTAAGAAAGCACTGCCTTAATGTAGTGCTTTTTAAGCCCTGAAGCCTCCATTAATACACACCTAAAATCTCTTAAGCTTTAAGCTAAAATAGTACAGATAATAAGGCTATTTTAACTATTTTATAGCAAAGATACAGAACTAAAGTGACACTGCACTACAACAATTTGGGTCGCTAAATGCTTTTAGTGCATTGATAATAAAGCCATTAAATGCTAAGATACTAAACGAATACTCAAACGACTAAATACAGATACAAAGCATAAAAAGTAAATACCAAAGGAATACAAATGGCTGACTTCTTTATGAGCTTACTAAACTTATATGGTGCGTTTATGGATACTCTTATGATACTTGCGCCGTTTATATTATTTGGGTGGCTTGTAAGCTGGATAGTGTTTAGATGATAAATCAACCATTGATTTTAACACCTCTAGCCCTGTCATTTTAGCAAGGGCTAGGGGGTGACATAGTGTCACCACCCCCTGACATAGTGTCACCACCCCCTGACATAGTGTCACCACCCCCTGACATAGTGATAAGCTTTAACTTTGGTCTTTAATTACCTGTATGGTCTTTGTAATCTTATACGTGGAGTAGTAGTGGCTGTTTTGATAATCTCGCTAAAGTCTTGTGTCGCTTGTAATAATTGCTCATTTAAACGCTCTTTTGGCTTTTTGGGTTCTATGGTTCTATTGCGTACGCAGTAGTTTCTTATCACCGCCTTAGCTTCTATCCTATACAACGGCTCACTCAAGCCATTTTTTAAAGCCTTATCATAAATGCAAATACAAGGAATGGAGTAAATACCAGTATCGTTTATGTAATGCGTTGTTTGGTAGGTATTTAGCGTAAAAATGGCTTTTAACGCTTCTATGTTAAAGGGTGCTTTTGTATCAAAGCATAAATCAACACTTGAGATATTATTTATCACACTTAAAAGAGTTTCTACTAACTTTGCATTTGGTGTGCTTTGATTGTACTGTTTTAAGCCATAAATCACTAAAGTAGCTTTTTTAGTGCTTCTACCTAAAGGCTTTTTATAATAGTAGTAAATGCGCTCAAACGAACTCTCATCGCCTAATTGATAAACTGTTTTTAACTCGTCTTTATGCAGATACTTTTTTAGTTTAACATAGTCATAATCGCTCTTTTTGAGCTTGTGCCATTTTAAGTTAAATTTATCAGGTAGGTTTAAAAATGTGTTTATTTTAGTAGTGGATTTGATAAAGGTTGTTGGATTGAAATCAGCCCTTATCGTATCAACGGCTAAATTTAGATTGTTTTTTGTGTTAAAATCGGTTAAAATCTGGTTTATTTGTGATAAAATACTCATTCATATTCTTTTTAAGGCGGTTTAGTTTTGTCGTCTAACCGCCTTTTGTTTTTTGTTTATTCAGCTTGATGAGGTTGTTTTGCTAAAATCTCATCAGGCTTTTTACTTTTGTAGCATTTGGAAAGATAATCTCTAGCCTTTTGTCTTTGCTCATTATCTTTAAAATATGCTACTTTAAAATTACTTTCTTTGTTTTTAACTCTCGTAATCAACCCCTTACGCTCTAATATCACAAAATATTGGTTAGCATTAGATATTTTAAAATCCGTTGCCGTTACTAGCTTACCAGTATTCAGCATACAATATAAAATATTATAGCTATGTTTAGTTTTCATTAAGCCCACCTCCTTTGCTTGGCTTTGTTTTCTTATTATTTTTGTTATCAAGCTTAACTAGCATTTAAGCCCCTTTATTCATTAGGTTAGATAACACGACTTCCACTTCTTTTGCTGGATAAAGAACTTTTTTACCTACTTTAAGAAACGGAAAGTATTCGGCTTTAAAATTGCCGTATTCATCGTATTTAAAGCTATCCATTCTAAGATGAGCTAAATGCGATACGCTGATACCTGTTAAGTCTGACAACTCTTTTGGGGTGTAAAATTGTTTTACCATATTAATCCTTTTTCAATTTCATAAGCACTGTATAAAATGCTTATGTTGTAATGGAATTGTAGGTAAATATTGAAATTAAGTAAATAAGAAAATTGTAAATATTTATGCAAAATAATCTATCTCATTTTGTAAGTTTTTTATGCAATTTCAGACAAGTTATTTTTATGAAATGAGTTGTAGTATCTTAAAGGTTGAGTATTTTTTTACTCAACCCTAAACAAATAATTTGCTAGTGATTTTTATAAAGTTGCGTTGTAGGTTGTAGTCTGTTTCTATGGCGGTTATTAGGCTGTTTTTATTGATTATTGATTTAACTTTTAAATTTACAAAGAATTGCAAGTCGTTTAAATATTCTCTAATCATACCTTTTATGTCATCTGCTAGTAAATACCTTTTTCCGGCTTTTGTAGCTCTTTTGTTGATGTTTTGTTCCGAATAACAATTGCGGGGGAAATAAAAGTTATCGAATTCATATAATGCGCGGAATAGATTATCTAAAGGTTCGGTATTAGGTTTATCGTCTTGGTCGGAATAATCCAAATTTGCAATAGCGTCTCTTTGGTTTGAAACATACGTTTTAAGCGTATCTATCGCCCCTGCTACTGCTTTTGGCGTAGTATCTACTTCATAGAGTTCATTTAATTCGGCAATAGCCATTATTATAATTTGCTTTAAACTCAAGGCTACACAAACTCTACATAAATTTAACTCTTTACTATCACCTTTAAATAATTTATGATTTGATATGTCACTAAATATTCCCTTTAATTTTTCGTTTGCTGTTTTTTCTATTCTTTTATTTAATATTATTGGTGATGTTTTACTTAACGGCATTTCGTATAATATTTGCTCTCGTATTACGTATAATATTGTGTTTGATATTTTATTTAATGTTCTGTATAGTGTTTCATCTAAATCTAATGAAAAATGATCTGAATTATCTTTTAAATCATCACTTAATTTTAAGTGGTCTATTTTGATATCCTCTAAAACGTTTTTTGTTTTATCAAAGCCTTTTAAAAAAATACCAGCAAATCCTACAGCTTCCAGCAAATCATAAGCTGTGTTTTGATACGGTCTTGCCATTTTCTTACCTCATCGTATTTCAAATTTAGCTATTTGTAACGGTTCTAAATCATTGATAAAATCAGAATACCATTCATAAGCTATTAATTGCTGTTCTAGTTTAAAACTTCTATCATAAGCACTTGCTACTTTACCTTTTATCGTTGTCGTACTGTGCGCTAAGCATAGCTCTATTAACTCGCTACTTAGATTATGCTTATGTTCGTTATCTGCCATTATCGTGCTAAATGTAGCCCTAAAGCCGTGTGTAGAGTGCTTACCTTTGTAGCCCATATCGTTTAAAGCCTGTAGCATAGTGCAGTCGCTCATTATCCCTTTATTATTTACCATACCAAAAACGTAATCATTTACTTTAAATGTTTTTTGAGACTCTATTATCTCTAAGACTTGAGAGCTTAAGGCGGTTAAATGTGTTCGTTTCATTTTCATAATTTCAGAACTAAAACGTATAAAAGTAATGCCGTTTTTTACTTCGATATCGCTCCATTTTAAATTTAGTATTTGGTTTTGTCTTTGAGCTGTAAGCATAGTAAAAAATAGTGCGTTTTTAACAGTAGGGTTCTTATACGTATTTATACTGCATATAAGCTCTTTTATCTCTGCTGGTTCAGTTATGGCTGAACGTGGCTTACTAACCTTTTGTTGATTGTAAAAAACAGCTGTTGCAGGTGTTGGATTTGCTTCTACCACACCTAAAGATAAAGCGTACTTAAATATTCCGTTTATTACCATTTTTACACGTTCAGCGGTTTCTCTAGTGCCTTTTGCCTCTATACTTAGCAGTAAATCAACTATGCTTTTATAACTTATTTTGTTGATTTGTTTATCGCCTAAAGTATCTTTTATGTAGTTTTTATAACGCCCTTGCTCTTTTTGAGCAGTTTTAATCGCTAGTTTGTTGTTTCTAGTTTTAAAGTACTCATCTGCTAATTTACCAAAATCAGGGCTGATACTTTCTTTGGCTTTTAGTATAAGCTCTTGTTGAAGTGTCCTGACTTTATGTCTGGCTTTATTTAGGTTGGTATCTGGATACACCATTTCTTGATTGTACTCATCTGTAATGGAGTGAAAATTAGCATTAATTTTTATTTTGTATTTCTTTATACTCCTACCTTTTAAGTTCGGTTTGTAGATAAACAAGTAAAGATTAGCAACTCCACCTAATGCGTATTTGCTAAATTTACCACCTTTATACTCTAGCTTTTTAACGTCGCTATCTTTTAATGGCGTCGTTTGTCTTATCGTTGTTGTCATCGCACCTCCTTTTTTTTAATCTCTAAACTCTCAAAGGCGTTGTCTTGGTGCTTTGCGGTGGATTTTGGTAACCCCATTGCAAAAACACGAGGTAACCCTTTAAGAGCCACCATTATTTAGTCTAATTCTTGGTTACTAAATCATCTAAATCATCACTTATTTTGAATAAAATACTACTTATTAGCCCATTGACTGCTGATATTTGCTTGTCATTTGGTATGCTATAATATAACGAATCTACAAATCCGGATACTAAGTACTCTAAGCCTAAAATATCCCTTTGTAATTGTTCGTGTTTTAACACATCGATACCAGCTACAGACTCTTTCTTTTCTACTGCTTCACTCATCGTAAATCCTTTAAGATAATTTTATGACTTTAGTAGATTTCTTGTTGCAGTTACTAACAAACTGACATTTTTCATTTCTCAACTTTCAAAGGCGTTGTCTTGGTGCTTTGCGGTGGATTTTGGTAACCCCATTGCAAAAACACGAGGTAACCCCTCAAGTAACCCTTTAAGAGCCACCATTTGCATAAAAAACTAAGAAAATGTAAGCATTGTCAAGAATGGCAAAAGCCTTTCAAACGTTGCAACTAAGTACTTCTGAGAACTGTAAGGAAATCTTAAGAATAATGTAGTGGTGGGTTCACCAGGACTCGAACCTGGGACCATCCGGTTATGAGCCGGATGCTCTAACCAACTGAGCTATGAACCCACTTGAATTGAAGTTGGAATTATATATCTTTTTTACTTAATAAATACTTAATTCCAACCACTCAAGCGACTCAAGCATCAAATCTAACTCTCGATTCTTTGCTTCATTTTATCAAATTCTTCACCTATCACGGATAAATTTGGCTCGTGTGACATTTTTTCTATCATATCATTATATTTATTTACAAGAGCTATAGCCGTGCAAGCAAATACAAATCCTGGAAGTAGCTCATAAACAACACTACTTAAACCAAAACTTATCCATAAAAGTACGCTTATACCACCAACTAGCATACCAACTAAAGCAGATAATGCGCTCATATGACGAGAATACAAACTAAACAAAAGCACCGGTCCAAAACTAGCGCCAAATCCAGCCCATGCGTTGCCTACTACTCCAAGAACAGTATCAGTAGAGTTAAACGCTATCAAAGTAGCGACTACAGCCACCACAACGACGGCAAAACGACCTACTAAAACTTGAGTTTTTTGGCTAACTTCTTTTTTATAAAACGCAAATATAAAATCCCTTGTAATAGAGCTTGCACTTACTAAAAGCTGACTTGATATAGTACTCATTATCGCGGCTAAAACAGCAGATATGATCACGCCAACTATAAATGGATGGAACAATACTTCTCCTAGTTTTAAAAACACCGTTTCAGGATCTTTTAAAGGCATTCCTATTTGGTTGAAATAGACAAAGCCTATAAGTCCGCTAGCCATAGCTCCGATAAGTCCTAAAACCATCCACGATATACCGATAAATCTAGCTTTATCCAGCTCTTTTGAGCTACGTATAGCCATAAACCTAACTATTATATGAGGTTGTCCAAAATACCCAAGCCCCCAAGCAAGAAGCCCAAGCACTCCAAGAAAAGTCTGTCCCGCAAATAAATTTAAATGATCTTTCCCAGCCATTTGAGAATATTTCGATAATTCAGTAAAAAATGAGCTATCACTCGGAGTATTTAAATTTAAAAAAGCAACTACTGGTATCAAAACAAGCACCAAAAACATAAGAGTGCCTTGAAACGCATCTGTTAAACACACTGCTTTAAATCCACCAAAAAACGTATAAAACACGACTATAAAAAGTGTAAAAATAGCTCCCAAGCTAAAATTCAGTCCAAAAAAGCTCTCAAAAGTTTTGCCTCCAGCGATTATCCCGCTGCTTACATAAAGCGTAAAAAATACAAGTATAAAAACGCCAGAGATGATACGAAGCACCTTTGTTCTATCTTTAAATCTATTTTCCAAGAAATCTGGTATAGTTATGCTATCACTCGCGACTTCAGTATAAATTCTTATACGTTTTGCAAGGTATTTATAGTTTGCCCATGCTCCAATGCTAAGTCCGATAGCTATCCACATATTTGCTATACCACTTAGATATAAAGCTCCTGGTAGTCCTAAAAGCATCCAACCGCTCATATCGCTAGCTCCAGCACTCAGCGCAGTCATAACAGGACCTAAACTTCTATTATCAAGTAGATACTCATTTAGGCTTGAACGTTTATTATAAGACATTCTGCCTATCATAAGCAAAACACCAAAGTACAGTGCAATCGCTATATAAACACCAAAACTCATCTCAACCTCCGATGCGATAATGTTGGCGCATTCTACCTAATTTAAGTTTAAAAATATCTATTTTTTTGTATAATTTACGCTTATTCTAAATTTAAACAAGGCTTTAAATTGACAAATTTGCTTAATGAAAAATCTTTTAAATTTCTTTTTTCTATAGCCATTATAGTTATAGGAATTTACTATACTTATCCTATTGATATCACAGAAGCTCAAAGAGACGCTTATATAGATTCGTATCTTACTACGCTAGGTCTTACTTTAGGTGGTATTTCTATAGGTATCGTACTTGGCTTTATACTAGCTTTTTTAAAATTTTTAAATATCAAAATTCTATCATTTATCATAGATGAATACATAGATATAATTCGCGGCACTCCTGTACTTTTGCAACTTATGATATTTGCTTTTGTCATACTTGCTACGCTTAGTGATAACTTTTACGCCGCGGTAATAGCTCTTGGATTAAACAGTTCTGCATACGTCGCTGAGATCGTAAGAAGTGGTATAAATAGTGTAGATAAAGGTCAAATGGAAGCAGCACGCGCAATGGGGCTTAATTACAGCGTTTCTATGCGCCAGATCATCTTTCCACAAGCTATCAAAAATATACTTCCTGCTCTTGCAAACGAGTTTATAAGCTTGTTTAAAGAGACTTCAGTCGTCGGACTTATAGGTATATTTGACCTCACTATGCAAAGTAAAAGCTTGCAAGCAACACTCTTTAGTCCTGAGCCTATATTATTTGCCGGAGTGATTTATTATGCAAACGTTAAACTCTTTTCTCTTCTTGCAAAACTTTTAGAAAATAGGCTAAACAAAAATGATTAAGATAGAAAATTTAGTAAAAAACTACGGAAATTTAAAAGTTTTAAACAACATAAGCACCGAGATAAAAAAAGGTGAAGTAGTGGCTATCATCGGACCTAGTGGCGGCGGAAAAAGTACGTTTTTACGCTGTATCAACCGTCTTGAAGAGCCAACAAGCGGTCATATTTTTATAAACGGTGCGGATATCTTAGCCCCAAAAACAAATATAAACAAAATTCGCCAAAAAGTCTCTATGGTATTTCAGCATTTTAATCTTTTTGCCAACAAAACTGTGATGCAAAATCTAACTCTTGCCCCACTTCAAACAGGACTTTGCGACCTAAAAACAGCGAACGACAGAGCAAGCGATCTACTAAAAAAAGTAGGACTTTGCGATAAAGCAGATGCTTATCCACACAAACTAAGCGGTGGACAAAAACAACGCATAGCCATAGCTAGAAGCCTTGCTATGGAGCCTGATATCATACTTTTTGACGAGCCAACAAGTGCGCTTGATCCAGAGATGATAGGTGAAGTTTTGAGCATTATGAAAGATGTTGCTAGTGGTGGCTTAACAATGCTTGTAGTAACTCACGAAATGGGATTTGCTAAAAATGTAGCAAATAGGATATTTTTTATGGATAAAGGCGTTATAGCAGTCGATGATACGCCAAAAAATATATTTGGAAACTGTACTCATCAACGTTTAAATGAGTTTTTAAACAAGATATTAAATCACTAAAATAAAAAAGGAAGATCATAATGAAAAGTTTTTTTAAATTTATCGTTGCTATTTTTTTAGCAGCAAGTTTTACAAATGCCGCAGATGTATTAAAAGTAGGTACAAATGCTACGTATCCGCCATTTGAGTATATAGACAACCAAAATCAAATCACTGGTTTTGATATGGAACTTGTAGATGCTATAAGCAAAAAGGCGGGATTTGAATACAAAATAGTAAATATGAGCTTTGACGCTCTAATCCCTGCTTTAAAAGCTGGAAAAATAGACGCAGTAGCATCTGCTATGAGTGCAACTCCTGATCGAGTAAAAGCGGTTGATTTTATAAAACCTTACTATACTACGGAAAATTTATTTATCAAACAAGCTAAAAATGCGGATTTAACATCTAAACAGAGCTTAGAAGGTAAGAAAATAGGCGTTCAGCTAGGAACAGTTCAAGAAACAGCAGCTCGCGCTATAAAAGGTGTTAAAGTTATGGCAAATGAAGATATATTTGCAGCTATAATGGCGCTTAAAAACGGTAAAGTTGATGCTGTTTTAGTAGATAGTTCTATAGGCTACGGCTATCTAAAGAAAAACGAAGATTTGGTTGAATTTTTAAAAGAACCTGATGGCAGTGAGGGTTTTTCTATAGCTTTTGATAAAAACAAACACAAAGATTTAATCGAAAAAATCAACCAAACCATAGAAGAGCTAAAAAATGACGGAACTTACAATAAACTTCTTGAAAAATACGATCTAAAATAACTCAGCCCTATTTCGGGGCTAGTTCAAATTTAAGGGCTAAAATGTGCAAACTATACGTTCTAACAGATAGTAAGCTAACACCGCAAAATACTATCTTTGACCAAATTTTAGAGTTACTAAATTCAGGTGTAAAACTAGTCCAATACAGAAACAAAATGCAAAATCACGATATGAAATTACTCAAATCCGTAGTTCATTTATGTGATGATTTCAACGCAAAACTTATCATAAACGATGATCCGTTTTTAGCCAAAACTTGCGGAGCACACGGTGTTCATATCGGAAAAGACGATGAAAATATAAAAAAAGCAAAAGAGTTGCTAGGTAAGAATTCCGTCATAGGAGTTAGTTGCTACAACGATATAAATTTAGCGCTGAAAGCTCAAAAAGATGGCGCTTCTTACGTTGCTTTTGGAGCGATGTATCCAAGCAAAACAAAGCCAAACGCTCCTCTTTGCGACCACGATACTATAAAAAAAGCAAAAGAAATTTTAGGTGCTCCTATCTGCGTTATAGGCGGAATAAATGAACTAAATTTGAAAAAAGTTAGTGATTTAAAGCCTGATTTGATAGCTATAATAAGTGCTGCTTACTCTCCAAAAAGTATCAGCGAAAATATATCAAATTTAAATAAAATTATAAGGAATTAAATGGATTTTTTAAGTGCCATAATACTAGGTATAGTCGAAGGTTTAACCGAATTTTTACCCGTTAGTTCAACTGGACATATGATACTTAGCGCAAAACTGCTAGGGCTTGAGCAAACAAGCGTGTTAAAATGCTTTGAAGTCGTTATCCAGCTAGGGAGCATTTTAGCAGTTGTGTTTATGTTTTTTGATAGACTAAAAGAGGATTTTAATCTTTGGATAAAGCTTATGGTAGGTTTCGTGCCAACAGCTATCATCGGTTTTTTAGCTTACAAACATATAAAAGCTCTTTTTGAACCAAACACGGTTGCTTATATGCTTATCATCGGAGGTATCGTTTTTATCGTGGTTGAACTTTGGCATAAAAAGATAAACTATGAGGGTGATACGAAAACCTTGCACGAAGTAAGCTTCAAACAAGCTTTCATAATCGGACTTTCACAATGCTTTGCTATGGTACCAGGCACGTCAAGAAGCGGCTCTACCATTATCACAGGTCTGCTTTGCGGACTTAGTCGTGAAGTGGCGGCTAGATTTAGCTTTTTACTTGCAATTCCTACTATGTTTGCGGCGACTGCGTACGATACGTATAAAAATGTAGATATATTCGTACAAAATGTAAATGCTATGTGGATGTTTTTACTTGGTGGATTTATAGCTTTTGTAGTGGCTTTTGTGGTTATAAAACTATTTTTAAAATTCGTATCTAAATTTAGCTATATCAGTTTTGGAATATATAGGATAGTGCTTGGCTCAGTGTTTTTAATCTATTTTTTATAGATTAAATTTGATAACAATTACGGGTCGATTAATTTTTTGCTAACAGCTTCTTTTATTGAATTTAAAAGATAATCCATATCATCTTTTGTATGAGTATAGTGCAAACTAACTCTTACAAAGCCCGGCTTATTTAAAAACTCATCATCATCTTTAAGTCCAAGCAAGTCATGTCCGTACGGTCCTGCACACGCACAACCTGCTCGTGACTGAACTCCAAATTTAATACTTAAAGTATTTGCTAATGAATACGCAGAGATATCTTTTATATTAAATGAAAATATGGGTAGTCTTGAAATGGATTTTGGACAGTAACAAATCATATTTTTTATACTTCTTAGACCATCTTCAAAGTACTCAAGATGCTGCTGTTCTATCTTTTTAATTCTATCTAAACTGATATCGTTTCTTAGTTTAAAGGCTAGATAACTTCTTATCAGCTCTGTTATCCCAGGAGTTCCAGCGTCTTCTAAAAGCTCGATATTATCTAAATATTTTACACTTTTTCTACTTACGTAACTTACGGTACCACCACCTGCAAATGTAGGCTGGGTGCCATTGCAAAGCTCCTTTTTTATAACCAAAAGTCCAGAACTACCAACACCGCCTAAAAGTTTATGAGGAGAGATAAAAAGCGCGTCATATAGATCACAGGGTATATTTTCATAAGCAGAAATACTTGAAGCGTCTAAGGCGACTATACCGTTATATTTTTTCACCATTTTATATAAATTTACGATATCAGTTTTGACACCAGTTACGTTTGAAGCAGCGCTAAAACTAGCTATAATTTTCCTATTTTTATTTATTTTCAAAACTCTATCTAGCTCACCCCAGTGAATGCCGCCATCAAGCGCTAAAGGCACTCTGTAAATTTCACAAAGACCACTTCTAAAGCTAACTTCGTTACTATGATGTTCATAAGGTGAGACGATGACTAAAGGCAAATTATTTTTATCTATATTTAAATTTCCTAAAACCGCTTTTGTAGCCGGAGGAATATAAATTCCCATAATTTCTTGAAATTTTTTGATTGCTGCAGTACTTCCAAAACCGCAAGGTAAAAGATAAAAATCATCACTAATTTCCAAAAGTATTTTTAATCCGCTTCTAGCATTTTCGTAATAATTTGTAGTGATTTTTGCACAATCGCTACATTCGCTATGGGTATTTGAATATGTATGTAATACTCTTAAAATTTCATCTTCGACGCCTTTGTATCCGAGTCCAGAAGCCGTCCAATCAAAATAATAAATTCCCTCTTTTAAGATTATATTTTCTCTTACTTTTTCTAAATTTAACAACCATATTTCCTAATTATTTTTATATAATTATACAACAAACAAGATTAAGATTTCAAATTTAAACTAGTTTTTTGTATAATTACTAAAACAATAAGGAGATAATTATAGCAAGTAAATTTTTAGACTCCAGCGACGATACTGGAGTACAAAACATACTTGAGTTTTACTTTGTATTTGATAGAGTTTTGAAAAGTTATGATAATATTTTTGAAGCTATCGAGTATGAAATTCTGCGTAATTATAAAAATATATCTAAACACTTTGATTTTGATGAAAATGGTAAAGAGATAAAAATATTTCTCAAAAAACTTGCAAGAAGTGATAGAAAAAAATTTAACGCCTTAAAACAAATTCCGCGCAAAACAGGAAGCGTAATCATAAACGACTTATTATCAAAAAATATTATACAAATAGAAAAATCCAGAGAGATAAAACCAAAATCAACCAAACATCACAAAATCAAAAAAGAGCTAAGACACTACCAAGTTCAAGATAAAATACATTTTAAAAACAACTTCACACGGTTTTGGTTTAGATTTTGTGAGCCAAATTTAGAATTACTAGATAAAAATGAGTTTGAAACTGTTTTAAATTTAATAAAACAAGGATTTGAGCTATACTGCTCACTGCCTTTTGAGTTAGCATGTATGGAGCTTTTAGCAAAAGAGTTGAATATACAAAAAGAGTTGATTACAAGCTATTGGGATAAAGAAAATGAGATTGATATTTTTGTAGAATTTGATGGTTTTACGATGGTTGGGGAAGCAAAATACAAAGATAGAAAAATATGCAAAAATGTACTAAATATACTTCAAGCAAAATGCAAAAGATCAAATTTAAATCCAAATTTAATAGCACTATTTTCAAAATCAGGCTTTAGCAATGAACTTTTAAATTTAAAAAATGATAAAATACTATTATTTGAAATAAACGATTTTAAGGATATTTATGAGTGAATTATTGACAAACAACAGCGAAACAAAACATATTCAAGATGGATTAAAAAGTCTTATAGAACAGACTTATCTTATAGAAAAAGAGTATAAAACTTTAACCACTTCATATTCAAATTTACAAAAATTTATCCAAGATATCGTTGAGAGCTTAGGTGCAGCTTTATGGGTGATAGATATGGACGGAAAAGCGGTACTAAAAAATGCAAAAGCAGATGAAAATGAACATATCTTAAGCTTGATAGATTTTAAAAAAACAAATCAAGAGGTGGAATTTGGCTCACAATTTTATGCTATAAAAATCACTCAAAATGACGGAAATAAAATAATCCTAGCAACAGATATAAGCGATGAAAAAAGAAGCGCAAGACTCGTATCTATGGGAGCAGTAGCAGCTCATCTCTCACACGAAATCAGAAATCCTATAGGTTCCATTTCTTTGCTCACAAGCACTCTTTTAAAAAGAGCTGATAACAAAAATAGACCACTCATAGAGGAGATACAAAAAGCGATTTTTAGAGTTGAGCGTATCATTAAAGCAACTCTGCTATTTACAAAAGGCGTCTATATAAACAAACAGGTATTTAACTTAGAAAAACTTGAGCAAAACTGCCGTACTGCGATAAATCAATACGCATTTACAAAGGAGATAGAGTTTAAATTTAGCGGATTTAACGCTCAAATTTCAGGCGATATCGATCTTTTAGATATGGTTTTTAGTAATTTTATATTTAATGCTATAGACGCGATAGAAGAAGATGAAGGCGAAACAGGAACGGTAAAAATAGAGCATAAATTTGAAAATAATGAACATAATTTTTATATAAGCGATAGTGGAGTAAAAATAGATAAAGATATCGTTTTTGAGCCGTTTAAAACAACAAAATTAAAAGGAAATGGGCTAGGACTTGCTCTTAGCATAGAGATTATCTCAGCCCACAAAGGAAGCATTGCTTTACAAAATAATCCAAAAGAATTTACTATTAGCCTGCCTTAGCTTCGTTTAATATGGTATCTAACTCTGATTTAAACTCATCACTAACGATAAATTCAGTGCTAAAAATCATCACTTCTTTATCATAATTATTAGTTATTCTAAGAACTAATCTTTTATTTCCATTTTTTTGATGATAAGAGTGAGCAAGCTGATAGATATAATTTATCTTTTGCTTATCTAAACTGATGATATCTATATCAACTTCAAGTTTTCCTGTTATTGTAGCAGGAGTGCTTTGCTCATTGACCCTAGGCTCATATCGTCTTCTATTTGTTTTAAGAGTGTAATTTCCATTTTTTGCATCATCAAGACTAATTATCTGATTTATTATAGGTTTTGACTGAGCATCTTTGTTTGGAGCGACTTTAAAAGCGTATATTTTATCTTGCTCGTCTTCGCTCATATTTGCTATAAATTTACTAGTAGAATCAAAAGCTATCATTTCAGAATTGCCACTTATATCAACTATATTTAATATAGCCATTTCCATACCGCTTTTAGTAGTTCTTGTGTTTATCTGACTCATTTTTCCTATGATAAGTATTTCACTTTCTTTGGTTAAGTTTGGAATATCTTTTATTGTAGAGTGCTTGATAGTATCAAAATAATCTTGAAATTTAAATACCTCATCATCAGTAAGCTTGCTTGATTTAAGTGTAAATCTCTTGTATAAGGCATCATCAAGGCTTATTATATCATTTATTTTTAGCTTGAATTGCTGAGCGTCTTTATTTAAAATAATTTTAAACGCATGTGGCTCATCAAGCTCATCTTGGCTCATAGATTCTATTTTTTTATACTCATCAAATGCCGTAGCTTCCATATTTCCATGGATATCAAGGATATTTATGATAGCCATTTTCTTACCAGTTTTTGTTATCTTTGTGCTTGCATCTTCTATCTTACCTACTACTAATATCTCGCTTCCGTCTTCCACATTTTCAAATTCGCTTGATATGGTGTAGTCTATCTTATCTATTTTATCTCTATACTCGTCTAATGGATGACCTGAAACATAAACTCCAAGTATCTCTTGCTCAAATTTAAGTATCTCTTTTTTATCAAATTCGTCTTTGATATTAACAAGATCAACGCTTATCTCATTCATACTATCATCATCGCTAAATAGAGAATTTGTAGCATTTTTTTTGATATCTGATATACGTTTTGAGTTTTCTATGATGGTTTCTAGGTTGTGTATCAGCATCTTTCTAGTAAAGCCAAAGTCATCAAATGCGCCAGATTTTATAAGAGACTCAAAAACACGTCTATTTACGGTTGTACAATCTGTTTTTGATATAAAGCTATCAACACTTTCAAAAGGTCCCTCTTCTCTAGCTTTTATGATATCTTCCACAGCTCCTACACCAACGCCTTTTATCGCCGCCATACCGTAGATAATGGAGTCGCTTCCATCTTTTTGTATAACGCTAAACTCTCTTACTGAGTAATTTACATTTGGAGGAAGTAGCTTTATATTAAGTCTTTTGATCTCATCGATATATTTTATAATTTTATCTATATTATTCTCTTCGCTAGTAAGCAAAGCAGCCATAAATTCCGCCGGATAATACGTTTTTAAATACGCTGTTTGAAAAGTTATAAGCGCATACGCCGCTGAGTGGGATTTGTTAAATCCATACTCAGCAAATTTCATAATAAGCTCAAAAAGCGCGTCTGCTTTACCTTCATCAAAACCATTTTTTTTCGCACCTTCTAAATACTGAGTTTTAAGATGCAACATCTCATCTTCTTTTTTCTTGCTCATAGCGCGCCTTACAAGATCCGCACCTCCAAGACTAAATCCTCCGACTGTTTGAACAACTTGCATAACTTGCTCTTGATAAACTATAACTCCGTACGTCGGCTCAAGTATAGGCTTTAAAGCAGAAAAAGCGTATTCTATCTTTTTTTTACCATGTTTAATATCTATAAAGTCATCAACCATTCCTGAATTCAAAGGTCCAGGACGATAAAGCGCTATCATAGCTATGATATCTTCAAAGCAGTCTGGTCTAAGCTTCGCAGCAAGGGATTGCATACCGCTTGACTCTATCTGAAATATACCAAGTGTATTTCCGCTTTGAATAGTTTCATAAGTTTTTTGATCGTTAAAATCTATTTTTTCCCATAAAATATCTACTCCAAAACGCTCTTTAATTAGCTTTTTTGCATTATCAATTACGGTTAAAGTTTTAAGCCCCAAAAAGTCAAATTTGATAAGATCAACATCCTCAAGATAATCTTTTGTGTATTGAGTTACGTAGTGACCGGCTTCAGCATTGCTTTGTTTCCACAAAGGAGCCTTTTTCCATAACTCCTCATTGCTTATAACAATACCTGCAGCGTGCATTCCAGGATTTCTATTTAATCCTTCAAGCTCACAAGAGTATTCCCAAACTTGCTTTGCTAAGTCGTTTTTTGCTATAAGCTCACCAATTTTCGGCTCTTTTTCAAATGCGCCATCTTCCATATCGCCTTTTTTATTTTTATGCGCTTTTAGCGTGATACCAAGCTCGTCTGGTATAAGTTTTGCCATAGCATCTGCTTCAGAGTACGGCATACCCATAACTCTTGCAACATCTCTTATAACACCTTTTGCCAAAAGCTTACCAAAAGTTGCTACTTGAGCAACGTTGTATTCTCCATACTTTTCTATAACATAATCAATAACTTCCCCACGTCTATTTTGACAAAAATCCACATCGATATCTGGCATACTTATACGCTCTGGATTTAAAAATCTCTCAAATAGTAAGTTGTAAGGCAAAGGATCGATATCAGTAATGCGAAGAGCGTAAGCCACGAGGCTTCCAGCCGCACTTCCACGTCCAGGACCTACTGGTATCCCACGATTTTTCGCCTCGTTTATAAAGTCGGCCACTATAAGCATATAGCCCGGAAATTTCATATTATTTATAGTATTTATCTCAAGATCTAGCCTATCTTTATACATTTGATGTTTTGAAGGATCGATAAACTCAAGTCTTTTTTCAAGCCCTTGTCTGCACTCATACTCAAACAAAAAACTATCATTTTGCAAATCATATTCATTTTGCGGATTAGGTAGAGTTATACCACGCTCTTTTGCATATTCTTGAGTAAATTTAAAATTCGGCGGAGTTGCGTCTCCTAGTTTTATTTCTAAATTGCACTTTTCTACTATCTCGTTTGTATTTTCTATAACTTCTGGCATATCAGCAAAAATAGCACTCATCTCATCAGCAGATTTAGCATAAAACTCGCTTAAAACTTGCTCTCGTACTTTATCATCGAAGTTTTTATTTGCTGAGATATATACAAATATCTTTTGAGCTACTGCGCTATCTTTTGTAGTATAGTGGGCATCGTTTGTAGCTATCAGCTTTATACCAGTTTCCATAGAAAGCCTGATTATATCATCATCTATTCGTTGTTGATCACCTATACCGTGTCTCATAATCTCAAGATAAAAATCATCGCCGAATATATCTTTATACTCCAAAGCTACTCTTTTGGCAGATTCATATCCACCAGCCCCTCTTTTTAAATTTCTATCACTTAAATTTAAATGGAAATTTACCTCTCCAGCAAGGCATGCGGAGCTACATACTAGACCTTCTCTATGTTCTCTTAAAAGTTTTTTATTGATTCTTGGATAGTAGTAATATCCTTTTATATATGACATCGAGCTAAGATACATAAGATTCTGATATCCTATCTCATTTTTAGCAAATAAACAAAGATGAAATCTCTGCCTACTCTCTTTGTTGCTTATATCTTCATGATTATGTATATAAGCTTCAAGTCCTATGATAGGTTTTATACCTTCAGCCTTCATAGTTTTATAAAAATCAAGCGCCCCATACATATTTCCGTGATCGGTTATAGCGCATGATTTTATATTTAGCTCTTTTAATCTTTTGGCTAAAACTTTTATCTTGTTTGCACCGTCTAACAATGAATATTCGGTATGTAAATGTAAATGTGTGAAATCGCTCATTAGTTTTCCTTATTTGATAAATTGTATCATATAAGTACTAAAACAAAGCTTACTTGTATTAAATTTTTGTAGAAAAAAAGGGCTTGAAACAAGCCCGGTTTGAGATTAATCTCTTGGTCTAGCCTCATTTACTCTAAGTGCTCTACCGCCAACGTCTTTGCCATTGGTTCCTTCAATAGCTTTTTTTGCTTGTTCATCACTACTCATCTCGACAAATCCAAAACCTTTAGAACGATTTGTTTCTTTATCTTTTACAATTTTTGCGCGTGTAACTTCACCAAAACTACTAAAAACTTCTCTAAGCTCAGACTCCGTCATACGATATGACAGATTACCAACATAAATGTTAATCACAACTACTATTCCTTACTGCTATTTATTCCGTATAAATTCGGTTGATATAATAATACCTAAATTAACCATAAAAAGCTATAGTAAATCTAAACTTTTCGTAAATATTTTCAAAATTTGTAAAAATTCGTTACAAAGCAATATAAAATTACGCTTTTCGTATTAACAATATTTATATTATAACTTTAATTTATACATTACTTATAAAAAGCAATATTGTAAAATTTATATCAAAAAAATAAGATATGTTTTAAATTTATCACACGTTGTTACAAATTTACACATATACTTTTATAAATTTATTCAAATATTAAATTTGATATTACTTATTATTATATTTTTTTGTATTATTTATATTGATACCTTAAAAAAATATAGGGGGAAATATGATAAACAAAACAATAGAGTTAGCAAGTGAGCTGCAAAATAAAATCGTGCAAAATATCTCTAAGCATGAAAAAGTTTTCCATCAAAAAATGAGAAAACTCCTGCTAAATCCGCAAAACAAAGTAATGTTAATAGAGCTTTTGGATCGCTCATTTAGATGCAAAGATAAAAAATCCAGTTTTGAACTCATACAATACACGCTAAATAAATATGGTATAGCTGATTTTTTCACTTCTTATGAGAGATTTCTACTTTTAGCTTTTTTAAATTTAGGTAAATTTATGCCTGATATCAGCGTTCCATTTTTTATATCTCATTTAAGAAACGAAACAAAAGATATGGTTTTAGATGCCAACGAACATAGTTTAAAAAAGCATATAGAACTAAGAAATGAGGATAATATAACATTAAATATAAACCTCATCGGAGAAGAAGTCCTTAGCGAAGCAGAGAGTTTATACCGGATACAAAAGTACGAAGAAGCGATAAAATCAAAGTATATAACATATATCTCCATCAAAATAACCACTATATTTTCTCAAATAAACATTATAGACTTTGAATACTCTAAAAAAGAGATAGTAAAAAGACTAGATAGGCTCTATCAGCTGGCTTTAGAAGAAGAAAAGATAAGCGGAGTTTCTAAATTTATAAATCTCGATATGGAAGAGTACAGGGACTTAGAACTCACTGTAGAAGCTTTTATGGATAGTATTTCTAAATTTAATATAAAAGCAGGAATCGTCTTGCAAGCTTATATCCCAGATTCATATCACTATTTACAACGATTATTCGCATTTTCTAAAGAGCGCGTTTTAAAAGGATTTGCGCCGATAAAAATTCGTCTTGTAAAAGGTGCAAATAAACAGAGCGAAGAGGTGATATCTTCTCAAAAAGGGTGGGCTCTGCCAACATTTGATAGAAAAATAGATACTGATTCAAATTACAAAAAAATGCTTGATTTTGTATTAAGCAACGATAATTATAAATTTATAAATATCGGTATCGCTAGCCACAATATATTTGAGATAGCTCATGCTTATATCAAAATAAAAGAAGCCGGCGCGACTGAGTCATTTAGTTTTGAGATGTTAGAAGGTATGAGTATCCAATGCTCGTATGAACTATCAAAACTACATGATATCATACTTTACGCTCCTGTTTGCAGTGAAGAGCATTTTAATAACGCAGTCGCATATCTAGTAAGAAGACTTGATGAAAACAGTAGTACGGATAACTTTATGCGGTATTTTTTCAATCTCGAAGTAGGAAGCCGTGAGTGGAATATCCAAAAAGAGTTATTCTTAAAATCTATAGATAATATTTCAAACATAGACAACTCTGCGCGTAGAACTCAAGATAGAAATGTTAATTCGCGTACAAACAGTTCGTATGATGAGTTTGAAAATGAGCCAGATACGGATTTTATCTTAGCTAAAAATAGAAAATGGGCACAAGATATAAAATCTAAATTTGAAAATATGCAAAATTTAGAGATCTACCCAGTGGCAAAAGATATACTAAAAACCGATGATATGGACTCTTATAAGGTTTTTGATAAATCTCTTAATAGAAAAATAGGAACCGTGCATTTAGCAAATACAGAGCAGATAAATAGCGCATTAAAAGTAGCAAATGAGTCAAATTACAGCGATTTAAGCCACGATGAAATTTATAAAATACTATCAAAAGCGGCTGAGATTTTTAGACAAAAAAGAGGAGATCTTATAGGAATAGCAGCTCTAGAAGTAGGCAAAACATTTTTGGAGCTAGATCCAGAAGTAAGTGAAGCTATAGACTTTTTAGAGTTTTATCCACACTCTTTAAAAAAGCTAAAAAACGAATATCAAAATATTAAATTTACACCAAAAGGTGTAGGTGTAGTTATAGCTCCGTGGAATTTCCCTATAGGCATAACAACTGGAACTATCGCAGCTCCTCTTGCGGCTGGTAATAGAGTTATTTACAAACCATCAAGTCTCTCAGCCATAACTGGATATAAAATATGCGAATACTTTTGGGAAGCCGGAGTTCCTAAAGATGCGCTTATATTTCTACCTGCGCAAGGAGCATTGATATCAGAGCATTTACTAACGCAAGATAGTGTAAAATTTACCATATTAACAGGTTCAGAAGATACGGCAAAAACTATACTAGAAGCAAATCCTTGCTTAATGCTAAGTGCAGAAACCGGCGGGAAAAATGCTACCATAGTAAGCAAAATGGCAGATAAAGATCAAGCGATAAAAAACGTGATCCATTCAGCTTTTTCAAATTCAGGTCAAAAATGCTCTGCAACTTCACTTTTGATACTAGAAGAAGAGGTCTATAACGATAATAATTTTAAAAAATCCTTAGTAGAAGCAGCTTCATCTTTACAAATAGGAAGTCCTTTTGAGCTTAAAAACAGACTTGCAGCGTTAGCTAGCAAACCAAGCACAAAACTGATAAAAGCGATAAATGAGCTAAAATCTTATGAGCAATGGGCATTAAAACCGCAATTTATAAATGATAATCCGCATTTCATGACTCCTGCTATAAAATACGGAACAAAAGAGGGAGATTTTACGCATATGACTGAGCTTTTTGCACCGATTTTAACAGTTATGTGCGCAAAAGATCTAAACCACGCCCTACATTTAGCAAATAGCACAGGATATGGGCTTACAGCAGGATTTGAGAGTTTAGATGAAAGAGAGTGGGAGGTATTTCATCAAAATATAGAAGCCGGAAATATCTATATAAATAAGCCGACAACCGGAGCTATCGTACTTCGTCAGCCTTTTGGAGGAGTTAAAAAGTCCGCCATAGGATTTGGTAGAAAAGTCGGAATATACAATTATATCACGCAATTCACCGATATCACAGAAGATGGATACGATATAAATTTAAAACCGTGCGATATATCAGATAAGCTAGAAAAACTAGATATACAAAACTATGAATCAAACGTTTTGAAAAGCTTAAAAGAGTTATCTTTTATAGCTAAAAGCTATGCTTATCATAATGAAAATGAGTTTAAAACCAAAAAAGACTATGTAAATATAATCGGCGAAGATAATATATTTTCATATACAAAAGTAAAAAATACAGGATACAGAATCAGCAAAGATGATAGTTTAAGAGATATTTTTGCGATCATTATAGCTCACGAAATTTTAGAAATACCTTTATACATAAGCTTTGAAGAAAATATCAATATGCAAATCGTGTTAAAAATAGCAGACGCTTTGGGAATTGTTTTAAATTTAAAACAAGAAGATCTTGTAGATTTTTCTAAGAAAATACCTGAATTTGATAGAATAAGATATCTTAGCAAAGCATCTAAAAATGATATTATCTACCAAAAAGCCGCTAAAAATGCAAAAATAGTAGCAAATGCAAAACCTCTATCAAACGGTAGATTTGAACTGCTTTACTACCACAATGAAAAATCTTTGAGTATCTCGTACCACAGATATGGAAATTTAGGTGCAAGAGCTTTAAAAAACATAAAAGGATAAGATATGGAATCAGTAAATTTTAGTATAGAAATAGCAGTAACATTTGTAGCATACTCGGCTTTGATGTTGCTTATAGGATTTTATTTTTTCAAACAAAATAAAAGCACAGAAGACTACTTTTTAGGCGGAAGAAGTATGGGTCCAGCAGTATCGGCTCTATCTTCAGGAGCTTCTGATATGAGCGGATGGCTGCTTATGGGGCTTCCTGGAGCTTTGTATGTAAGTGGATTTTCACAAAGTTATATAGCCATAGGTCTTACTGTCGGCGCGTTTTTAAATTGGAAATTTGTAGCAAAAAGGCTTAGAATTTATACTAGCGTTGTAGCAAATTCTATCACCATACCTGATTATTTTGAAACGAGATTCGATGATAAATCTCATATTTTAAGGATACTTTGCGCTATCGTAATTTTGATATTTTTTACATTTTACGTATCAGCAGGATTAGTTGGAGGAGCTAAGCTTTTTGAAACGACGTTTGGTTTTGCATACGAAAATGCTTTGACAACAGGTACTTTAATCATAGTTATATATACATTTTTAGGCGGATATAAAGCTGTTTGTTGGACAGATCTCGTACAAGGCTTGCTTATGATGTCGGCTCTAATCATAGTTCCCATAGCTATGATCTATCATATAGGCGGTTTTGGTGAAGCTATGAGTATAATAGAAAATATAAAACCAGAGGCACTTTTGATGAATGAAGGTATAGGTGCGCTTGGGCTGATATCAACTCTTGCTTGGGGGCTTGGGTATTTTGGACAGCCTCATATATTAGTACGTTTTATGTCTATAAGATCTGTTAAAGATATACCTACTGCTACTTTTATAGGTATATCTTGGATGGTGATTTCTCTAATCGGGGCTTGCCTTATAGGAGTTGTAGGAATCGCTTACGTGCATAAATTTGATCTTAGTTTGGGTGATCCTGAAAAAATATTTATTGTTATGAGTCAGCTACTTTTCAATCCTTGGATAAGCGGCATACTTCTTTCGGCTATTTTAGCAGCTATTATGAGTACGGCTAGTTCTCAGCTTTTAGTATCTAGCTCTACTATAGCTGAGGATTTTTATAGAAGAATATTTAACAAAACAGCATCTTCAAAAACAGTTATGAACTTAGGAAGAGTAGGAGTTCTGATAGTTGCTCTAGTGGCTTTTATCATATCAACTGATAAAAACTCAAGTATATTATCTATAGTAGCTTATGCTTGGGCGGGATTTGGTGCTAGTTTTGGAAGCGTTATGCTATTCTCATTGTTTTGGAAAAATATGACTAGACTAGGAGCTATCGCAGGTATGATAGTAGGAGCTATAACAGTAGTAGTTTATAAAAACTTTTTATCTGTATATTTAGATGTTTATGAGATAGTTCCTGGATTTATATTTGCATCTTTGGCGATAATTATAGTAAGTTTATGCACAAAAGTGAGACCAGGAACAAAAGCGGCTTATGAAATTATGATTAAAGAGTTATAATAATATATCTAGTATCGCCGATTTCGGTGATACTATTTTATAGATAAATATTAAAATTTAAAAAATATTTGCAAATTTGAGATTCAAATTTAATATACAAAATCCCATAATAATCACTATCCTACGTACATATTAGCTACTAATTTAAATTTTTATTTAATACAAGTATAAATATTAAATAAATTTTAAAACTTATTTGTATAAAATAATCAGCAAATAAAAATTAAACAAAAAAGGAGGGAATAGAATTTGAGACAATGCAAAACATTTACAAACCTCGTCGGCGTGTTACTTGTATTGCTTTTTGTCCTATTTGGCGTGGGTTTTTATACGTTTTATAACGCCAAAGGTACTTCATACTTTAGCGATGATAGTAAGTCCTGTAATAACTGTCATATAATGAATGACGTATATAACGACTATCTAAATGCGCCGCACTCTAAAAAAGTCGCAGGTAAGCCAAGAGCGAGCTGTGTCGACTGCCATTTGCCGCATAATTTCATAGATAAATGGATCGCAAAAGGTAAAAGCGGTTTAAGCCATGCTTACTCATTTACATTTAAACTAGACGAGTTACCGACAAATTTAAGTGCAACTAGCAGTAGCAAAGTTATGGTACAAAACAACTGTATCGAGTGCCACGGAGAAATAGCATCTAACGTGATCAATTCAACAACAAATCCACACAATGACAGATCTCTAAGCTGTGTATCATGTCATACTAGTGTTGGACATAAAAGAGGATTTTAAAATAAAGGAGAAAATATGAATAAAAAAGGTTTTATCTATTTTGCGATTATTGTTGTTATCGTAGCGATAGTAGCAGTATTTATGCTAAATAAAGATATCAGTAAAAAACAAAATGAAGGTACAGGAGGCATCATCTCAAAAGAATTCGTTGAACTTAACGATGATAATCCTACTTTTGATCACTGGGGTAAAAACTTCCCAGATTATCTTGATATGTACTTGACTGTAGAAACAGAGAAACCTGTTAGTACAGAGTTTGGAGGCAATCTAGCCTACTCTAAACTTATACGCTATCCGCAACTTACTGTATTATGGGCGGGATATCCATTTTCTATAGATGCAAATGAAGAAAGAGGTCACTTCTGGGTTCAAGTCGATCAAATGGACACAGCAAGAAACAATAAAGACTTTTTAAACGCACACGGATTTGCAGCCTTTGGCGGACAACCTGCTGCATGTATGAACTGCCATAGCGGCTGGTCTCCTTGGCTATACAAAAATGCTGCGAAAGGCGACTGGATAGCATTTAACTCAACAAAATACTGGACGATGATAAAAAATGTTCCAGCAGTAAATGATATAAAAGAAGACTCAGTAGAACATAGTGGTCCTCACGGCGGTAAAAGAATGGGCTTAACATGTGCTGATTGTCACAATCCAAAAGATATGAGCCTAAGACTTACTAGACAAGCAGCTATAAACTCATTAGTTATGAGAGGCTATGAAGCAGACAAAGAACAAGGCGTAAAAGCTACTAGAGAAGAGATGAGAACTTTAGTTTGCGCACAATGCCACGTTGAGTACTACTTCAAACCGACTGGACAAAAAGTTAAAGTAATGGGTGAGAGCATAGCAAAAGACACTACTAAAACATGGTGGGATGGAAAACAAAAAACTTATGATGAGTTTGATTCTTGGAGAGACGGAAATAAACCAACTCAGATTGAAGTTGATGGTATAGAACTTATATTCCCATGGTCATACTGGAAAAAAGGAACTCCATTTAGAATAGAGATGTTTGATGATCACTATGAAGCAGTACGTGGTGTATTTGACAAAGACTGGCCTCATAAAATAACTAAAGCTCCTATGCTAAAAATACAACATCCAGAGTACGAGCTATATAGTAGTAGTGTTCATGCCGCAAACGGCGTAAGCTGCGCTGATTGTCATATGCCTTATATTAGAAAAGGTTCTAAAAAGATGACAAATCACAATGTTACATCTCCGCTTGCAAATATAAATGCAGCTTGCAAAACTTGCCATACTCAAAGCGAAGACTATCTAAAATCACAGATAAAAGATATCCAAAACTCTGTAGCATTTGATCTTAGAACAGCTGAGTACAGCATCGTAAGTCTTATAACAGATATTAAAAACGTAAGAGATGCTTTAAGCGCTATGCCTACATTCCAAAAAGACGGTAAGGCTGATGATGGTAAGATATCTGCTGAACTAAAAGACGTGTTAGAGCTTCAAAGAAAATCTCAAATGAGAGCGGATTTTGTCGGAGCTGAGAACTCTACAGGATTCCACAGTCCAAGAGAGGCTTCAAGAATGCTTCTTCAAGCTGTAGATATGGCTAGACAAGCTCAAGCTAAACTTGTAGAAATAGCTTCTAAAAACGGTATAGCTAACTTCAAAACATCTAATCTAGGTTTTGAAGATATGCAAAAACTAAATCCGGGTGAGATACGTTACAAAGTAGATCTAAACGGACATAAAGCAGGCGATAGATATTATGAGCATGATTACATCAATGGTAATCCACCTGCTGAGCTTTTAGAGTATGATAAGAATTTAAAACCTTACAACTACAATATTGTAGATAAAAAATAACTCTTAAAAGCTGATTTTACCAGACTTCCTAACGGAGGTCTGGTTTTTATTTTACTATATAGTTAAATTTAACTATAAAAAACTAAAATTTAAATCAATACAAAAGTCCATTTTTTACTTCAGTATATTTACTATCTCCTTCTAAAATCTTAACTAACTCTAAAGCAAATTTCATAGCAGTAGCAGGACCTCTTGAAGTTATAATATTTTTATCTATCACAACATCTAAATTTGGTGTATAACCGTCCTTTGCCACGACTTTTTCAAAACCCGGATAGCAAGTATAGCTTTCTCTTAAAACACCAGCTGTTTTCAAAGCTCAAGGAGCGGCGCAAATGGCTCCTATAAATTTGCCCTTCTCATCAAAATCTTTTAAAACTTTTTGAAGCTTTTCGCTTTTTGCCAAATACTCGGCTCCAGGAAGTCCGCCCGGTAAAACTATCATATCAAAATCATCAAAATTTGCTTTATTAAATTCAACATCTGCTTTCATACTAACATTATGAGCACCGATAGCTATATCGCTATTTAGCCCAACAAATGCAGCGTCTATACCTGCTCTTCTTAACACATCGATGATAGTCGTTGCCTCGATCTCTTCAAATCCATCTACTAACATAACAGCTACTTTCATTATTGCTCCTTATATGAATAAAAAAAATTATAGCAAATTGTAGCAAATATCACAGAATATTTTTATATTTTGGGCTATGATGACAAAATATTTTTAAAAAAAGGATCTAATATGCAAATCAAAATCTCTTACTGCAATGTTTGCCCTAAGATAACAGCAGAATCTTTAAATTTAGAAGCTGAGTTGAAGAAAAATTTTCCAAGTGCAAAAATTTCTAGAGAAGCTGGCGAAAAAGGAAGTTTTGTGGTAAATGCTGATGGAAAAGTGGTTTATGACTATAATAGTTTTGAAAGACCAAGATTTCCAGAAAAAGGTGAAATCGTTACTACAATCAAAAAAGACTTCAACCTTTAGTTTGAAAAAGCATTTAAATTTATTTAAATGCTTTTATCTCAAACACAAATTTATTTTTCAATCTTAAATTTATATCAAAATCATAAAAAATTATTTATATTATGATGATATCATAAAACATTTCAATGAAAGGATTTGAGTATGCAAGTAAAAATATTTTATTGCAACTCTTGAAATTTCCGCCCAAAAGCTTCTAGGTTAGAAGATGAACTAATAAACAATTTTCCTGGTGTGGAAGTTTCTAAAGAGATAGGCAACAAAGGTGATTTTATAGTTGAAGTTGATGGAAAAGTGGTTTATAACAATCATAATTTTCCAAGACCAAGATTTCCAGACGCCGGAGAGGTAACTGAAATTATAAAAAAAGAGTTCAATATATGAAAAAAGCCCTAAATCAGGGCTTTTCATCTATTTATTTGCTCTTTCTATATACTCGCCTCTTACAGTATCAACGCGTATCACTTCGCCTTCTAATACGTGAAACGGTATCTGAACAACAGCGCCGCTCTCTAATGTAGCTGGTTTTTTATTGCTTCCTTGCGTATCGCCTTTGAAATTTGGCTGAGTTTCGACTATTTTTAACTCAACTACTTGAGGAACTTCGACACCGATAGCTTTATTATTATGAAATAAAATTTGAACCATCATTCCATCTATCATCCATTTTTTCGCCTCGCCGATATCCTCATCAGAAATAGCGACTTGCTCATAACTCTCTACGTCCATAAATTGACAAAATTCTCCATCATCATAAAGATACTGCATCTCTTTTTCTACTAAATTTGGAGATTCGCATTTATCTCCTGCATGAAAAGTTTTTTCTAAAACTTTACCATTTACAAAAGATTTTAGTTTTACTCTAACAAATGCGGCGCCTTTTCCTGGCTTTACATGTTGATATTCAACTATTTTATATGGAACGCCGTCTAACTCTATCTTTAAACCCTTTTTTAAATCACCCATTGAATATGAAGCCATATATTCTCCTTAAATTATAATACTGCGTATTCAGCCCAAACACAAGTTTCTAGTGCGTTTAGTTTTGCTAAAATATCTTTTTTAATATCATCATCAACCAAAATAACAGCTAAAGCAAAACCGTTATCATCACGACCAAGTCTAAAGTCTGCTATATTTATCTTCTCTTCAGCCAATATAGAACTGATAGAACTGATAACTCCTGGTACATCTGTATTTTTAAATACTATCATTCTACCTTTTGGCTTAAAGTCAGTTTTAAATCCATTAACATTTACTATCCTTTGTTCAGTCTCACCAAAAACGGTTCCACTTATGGTAGTAGCGTCTTTATCTGTTATGATTTTAACTGTTAATTTATTTTTGTATCCGCTTTCTGGTAAAGTAGTTGAAGATACTTCGACACCTTTTTCTTCAGCTTTAAATTTAGCATTTACGTAATTTATGGTATCACCCAAAGTCTCTTTAAGACAACCGACTATAGCAAAAGTAAGCATAGAATTTGCATACTCTGCGATAGATCCCTCAGCCTCTATCCTAATAGCTTTGATAGGTTTTTTATTTAGCTGGGCGCCAAAGTATGACATTTTAGATATAAGTTCTACGTAAGGAGCAACAAAAGGAGGTAAATCTTCTGTTTTTATAGGCAAATTTAGAGCATTTGGGTAGCAAATTCCTTTAGCTGCGCTTATAGCTTGCTCAGCCGCCGCAATCGCTATATTTTTTTGAGATTCATACGTATTTGCACCAAGGTGAGGAGTAGCGCTTACATTTTCAAGATCTAGCAAAGGATGATTTACAGCTGGTTCTTTAACAAATACATCAATTCCCGCGTAAGATATCTTTTGGCTTTGCAAACCTTTTAAAAGAGCGTCCTCATTATATA
Source organism: Campylobacter fetus subsp. testudinum 03-427 (assembly GCA_000495505.1). Lineage (NCBI taxonomy): Bacteria > Pseudomonadati > Campylobacterota > Epsilonproteobacteria > Campylobacterales > Campylobacteraceae > Campylobacter > Campylobacter fetus. Next base: position 1,243,685 of record CP006833.1, read on the forward strand.
GCCCTCCTCTAGCACAGTTTATAAGACGAACTCCGTTTTTCATTTTAGCGATCTCATCATCACCTATCATATCTACTGTTTCTTTATTTTTTGGAGTATGGATAGTAATAAAATCACATCTTAAAATATCATCGAAATTTGTAGTATAAGTTACGCCCATATCAGTAGCTTTGCTAGGATCTATATATGGGTCATAAGCCATAACTTTCATACCAAAAGAAAGGCTTCTAAAAGCCACTCTTGAGCCTATATTTCCAAATCCTATAACGCCAAGAGTTTTTCCGTAAAGCTCATTTCCATACCATTTTTCTCGCTTCCAAGTTCTGTTTTGCTGTAGGTCATTTACTGAGTTTATATAATTTCTTGCACTATTTAATAAGTGACACATAGTCATTTCAACTGCAGCTATAGTATTTGCCGTAGGGACGTTCATCACGATAATCCCTTTTTTAGAACAGCCATCTATATCTACATTATCAACGCCCACTCCAGCTCTAACAAGCGCTTTTAAATTCTTGCAAGCCGCGATAAATTTATCACCGCAATCAGTAGAACTTCTAGTAATCGCCACATCGGCCTGAGGTAAAATATCTAAAAGTTTATCTTTAGGCAGATCTACTGCATCAATTACACGCAGATCGCTCTGCGCATTTAATAACTCAAAACCAACCGGATGTATCGCATCGCAAACTATAATTGTTTTCATAATTCAATCTTCCTTTATCTTAGAATGAATATTGTATTTTTTTAAATTTGAAACTATATCTTGTACTGCTTTTTTATCGTCTGTATTAAGATATATAATAGCATCATCGCCCTTTTTTACTATAGTTAAATTTACTTTGAACTCATTAGCAACTCTAGTGATACAAAATACAGAGTAAAAATCACATCTATTGATAACAAGTTCAAAATATTTTTGTGGCTGATCAAATTTAGCATTATCGTTTATTTCGATAAACATTAAATTTGTTGGTAAAATAGAGTCGTTCTTTGTAAAAGCGGCAATTTTTTCAAACCAATTTCCAGCCTCTTTATACGAATAACCTAAATCATTACTAATGTTTTGTACAACGGTCGTATGAGGAGAGCCTACTTGAGAAAATTTCCAAAGTAGTGCTCCACCGCTTAAAACGAGTAGTAAAAGTATGATAAATACTATAAAGAGACTATTCAATCTCATAGCTAAATTAAGCTAACTGCTCTTTTATAATATCGCCGAGCGTCATTTTATCATCATCGTTTATTTCATTTAAAACTTCGCGCTCTTTTTGTCTAGCAAGTCTTTTTATGCTTAGTCTAATTCTATTTTTTTTCTCATCTATAAAAGCTATTGCAGCCTCTATCTTATCACCGGCTTTTAGTGAAAGTGGATCAAGAGAACCGATATCTTCTTTTCTTATAAGAGCATCGACATTTCCTTCAAGACTAACAAAAATACCAAAATCTTTGATATCTCTTATAGTGCCAGTTACGATATCTCCGATCGAATGAACTTTGGCGTATTGTGTTACAGGGCTATCTTTTAAATCTTTTTGGCTAAGAGATATCTTTTGATTTTTATCATCTATTTTTATAATCTTAACCTCTATTTCATCGCCTGTTTTTAGTATATCTTTACATTTATCATTTCTATCCCAAGATGAATCTTCATTGTGCAACAGACCTTCAAGAGCTCCAACGCGCACAAATGCTCCAAAATTTGTTAGAGTCGTAACAACACCTTTTACGATATCTCCTTCTTTAAATTTAGAATTAAACTCGTCAAATGGCTTTGGAAGTAAATTTTTAAGACTAACTCTAAGTCTTCTCTCATTTACATCGATTTCGATAACTTCAACATCTAACTCTTCGTTTTCTTTTATAAAATCTTTTGGATTTTTTATGTTTTTATCCCAAGAAATTTCGCTAATATGCAAAAATCCTTCAATATCATTTCCCAAATCGACAAAAGCGCCATAAGGCTCGATATTGCTCACTATAACTTTTATAGTATCGCCAACTTCAAGACCATCTTTTATCTCATCCCAAGGATCTGGAGTAGCTGCTTTTATAGATAATGAAAGATGTTTTTTATCGTTATCGTATTTTATAATCTTAACATCAACTTTATCACCCTCTTTATAAAGAGTGTTTGGATTTACCGGACCTTTGTAACTGATTTCGCTATAATGAACCAAACCGTCTATACCGCCTACATCAACAAACATACCATAAGTTGTGATTTTTTTGATTGTACCTTCGATAATATCTGTATTATCAATGATATTTGATATGGCTTCTTTGCGTTTTCTTCTATCTTCATCAAGTAATTTTTTACGAGATACGATAATGCTTTGATCATTTTTATCTACTTTTAAAACCTTAGCTTTAAATGTTTTATTCATAACTTGATTTGAATCTCTAAAACCGCTTTGAGATTTTGGCATAAAAAATTCAATACCGTCTTCGCTTACAGCCACGAAGCCGCCTTTGTTTTTAGAGATTATTTTAACATCATAAATATTCTCAGCATTTTCATCAAAATTGTCTATAAAAGCTTTTACTTTTTCTTTTCTAAGAGCTTTTTTATGAGAAACTATAGGTCTGCCATTTCTTGAACCTGTTATAGCAACTTTGATTGTATCGCCTATATTATATTGCAAACTGCCACTGCCATCCGTAATCTCAGATATATTCATCACGCCTTCTGATTTTTTACGAACATCAACAAAAACCTCGTCATCTTTTATATTAACGATGACACCATCACAAATAGTACTTTCTTCAGCCTTTAAAGACTCCTCAAACATAGCGGCAAAATCTTCCTCAACATCAATTTTATCGCTCATGTCATTACGAACAATCTTGTTCACCTCAGCCATCTTGGTCCTTTTATCTATAGATTTTCCTTAGTGTCACTATTGACTACAAGTATCAGATTGTATCTCATTTTAGCTTTGAATTACATTAACTAATATGAACTTAGCTATCTTTATGAGTCAAATTTTCTAGTTTATTTATCACATTTTGTATCACCCATTCAGGAGTGCTTGCTCCTGCGCTGATACCGCATAATTTTTTATCTTGAAACCATTTTAGTTCTAGCTCATTTTCGCTTTCTATAAGATAACTATCTGGGCAAAGATTTTTCGATATTAAATATAGCTGTTTTGTATTTGATGAATTTTTTCCGCCTATGATTACCATCACATCAGCTCTGCTTGAAAGTTCTCTTACGGCTTCTTGATTTTCTAATGTAGCATTGCAAATAGTATTAAAAACTCTTACTTCTTTTACTCTTTGTATTAGATAACTTACAATTTCAGTAAATTTTTCTATTTTCTTAGTAGTTTGCGATACTACTGCTATTTTAGATGAAAGCTTAACTGTTTCAAGCTCACTTTCATCTAAAATCACATAAACATTTTTACTAGAGTAGCTCATCACACCTTTAACTTCTGGATGATTTATATCTCCAAAAAATACTATCTCATATCCTTCGCTACTCATTTTTTCTACTATTTGTTGTGGTTTTGTAACAAATGGACAAGTTGCATCTATAATCTCTACATCGCGTGATTTTAAATTTGCCAAACCCTCTTTTGTGATGCCATGAGTTCTTATAATAGCCTTTTTCTCATTTTTAAGCTCACTTATATCTTTTAATGTTTTAACATTAAATTTATTTTTTAGTCTATCTATCTCAAGGCTATTATGTATAAGCTCACCTATCGTAGATGCGTTTTTTGAATTTTCGGCTATTTTTATGGCTCTTTTTACTCCAAAGCAAAATCCGTAACTCTTAGCTAATTCAATCTTCAACCCTAGCTCCCAACTCTCTTAAAAAATAACTAAATTTAGGAAAAGACGTTGCTATAAACTCACTTTTTTCTATATCCATACCACATTTTAATCCTAAAATAGCAAAACTCATAGCTATCCTATGATCTCCGTGGCTATCTATAGTAGCTCTATTTGGCTTGCCGCCTTTTATGCTAAATCCATCTTCTAACTCGACTGCTTCTATACCGCACTTTTTTAATGCAGCTACTGTGACAGCTATCCTATCACACTCCTTTACACGCAACTCTTTTGCATTTTTTAATGTACTAACTCCATTAGCGCATGCAAAAGCGATAGCAAGAGCTGGAGCTTCGTCTATAAGCCAAGATATATTTTGACTTATATCTACAGATCTTAGCTCTGAATACTGCACACAAATATCGCCGATATCTTCATATGTGCTGCTAGTTTTTGTATATGTTATCTTGACTCCCATTTGCTCTAGTACTTTGTACGCTTCTATGCGAGTTTTATTAAGCAAAATATTTTTTATAGTTATTCTTGAACCAGGAATTATAGCTGCTGCTACAGCGTAAAAAAAGCACGAACTAGGATCATTTGGAACGTCTAAAATAAGCGGTTTTAAATGAGCTCCTTTTAGAGGTTTAACTTCTATTTCAAGCCCGTTTTGAGATATTTGGGCTCCCATTCCTAAAAGCATTCTCTCGCTATGATCTCTGCTAAGTTCAGGCTCTTTAAATTTACAACCATTCGAGCAAAGCCCAGCTAGAATAATAGCAGTTTTTACTTGAGCTGAAGCAACCAAACTACTATATGCAAAATAATTCAGTTCTCCGCCTCTAATTGCCAATGGAGCTTTATTTGCGCAGTCTCTACCATCTATTTTAGCACCTATTTGCATTAGTGGAGAAGCTACTCTTTTCATCGGACGCTCATTTAGATACTTATCTCCGCTTAAGACAAAAAAGCCATCACATCCGGCTAAAAGTCCCATAAAAATTCTCATAGCAGTGCCTGAGTTGCCACACTCCAAAACTGAATTTGGAGAAACGATCTTTTTTGGAGGAGTAATGAGATAAACTCCGTTTTCAAACTCCACTTTAGCACCGAGTTTTTCTATAATTTTTAATGAATTTATGGTATCTTCGGCTTCTAAATAATTACTAATTTTACTCACTTTATCACTAAGAAGTGAAAATATAGCACATCTATGGCTTATAGATTTATCGCTCGAAACATTGTTAAACTCAGTATCAAATGAGCTATCTAACGCTTCTACTATCATCTTAAACCTATACCAAGTTTATCATTTAGAGCAGTTAGAATTTTGTCTATTATATCTGCTATTTCTTCATCTTCAAGCGTCTTTTGCATATCTTGAAATGTAAATTTGACACTCAAACTAACTTTATCCCCAAGAGTTTCATCGCTATACAAATCAACAGGTAAAAACTCTTTTAAAGTAAGTATATTTAAGTTTTCTATACAATTTTTAATCTCAATATATGGCAAATTTTTAGGTACTATAAAACTCAAATCCCTACTTATACTTGGAAATTTGGAGTAATTTTTAGCTATTTTTTCACCAAACTTTATCTTATCAAAATCAAGCTCGCAAACATATGTTTTAAGCAGATCTCTTTTTAACTCTAAATTAAGATCTAATCTTCCTATGTAGCCTATATAATTTCCATTTTTATATATAGATGCTTGTTCAAATTCGCTTAAAAAACCTATATTTTTACCATTTTTTAGCTCTATTTTTCCAACTATATCTTGAATTAAATTTGCAAAAGTGAAAAAGTCGATTTCAGCTGGTTTTGCACCGTTTAAAAGAGTCGGCTCATTTGCAAGACCGCTAGCTACAAATCCAAATTTAGAACTTTGAATACCAACTTCATCAAACACATCACCAAATTCAAAAAGTTTTACCGATCTTTTTGAATTTTTCACATTTCTTTCGCATGAATTTAAAAGATGATTTATCAAAGTAGGTTTTAAAACCGATAATTCGTTATTTATAGGATTTAAAATTTCAGCGCAACTTGGCTTAAATCCAAGCGTCTCAAGCTCCTCAGCGTTGTCAAATATATAATGTACGCATTCAAAAAATCCAGCCATAGCAGCTTTATGACGCAAATATTTAGAATATTTATAACTTTCAAATGTAGGATTTATTCTATTTTTTTCGCTAAATATCAAAGGAGTTGAAGGTATATTATCGATACCTACTATCCTTACTATCTCCTCACAAATATCATGAGTATTATTTATATCATGACGATAAAATGGCACTCTTGCATAAATTTGCTCTTGTTCGACATTGAAAGTTATATCAAAACCAAGCTTTTTAAGTATCTTGATAATATCATTTCTTGAAATTTCGCTACCTATCATATTACAAATTTCAGGACAATTAAAACTCACTATAGTCTGCTCTTTTTCGAGTAAAATTTGCTGCGCTCCTGCATATGGAGCTATCTTTTTATTTTTAGAAAATAGATCAAAAAGAAGATCCATACCTATGCTAAGTTTTGGTTCGCTTCCTCTACTAGATCTATAAGTAGCATCGTCTTTTGGCTGCTTTTTATCGCCTCCTACTGCAGATGATATCACATCTGGTTCGGTATAACTTGCTTCGATTATTATTACTCTTGAGTACTCATCAAGTCTAGCTTCTTCAGTTTGCCAAATTCCAGCTTGACCAAGGCACTTCCCACCTGAATAAACGCCATAAGATCCGTTTGACTCTATCTTTATATCAATATTTATCTTATCTTCATCGTCTTTTGCTATTTTATGATAATCATAAGCTCTAAACAAAACTCCAGTCGAATAAGTGACGTACTCCAAAACTTTTTGTATGGAATTTGTTTTAGAACAATCTATCAAAGCTAATCTCAGATCTGTTTTTAAGCTAATTTCAAAATCATCTTTAAGCTCAATCGCTCTGTATAAAAATGAACCGTTGATCTTCTCATCGCAATGTATGCTAAGTATTCTACCTATACCAAGAAGTTTCTCTTCTTCTTCCCTAGAAGTTCTATCTCTCATAGGAATATCTAAAGCCACGCTAAGATCTCTTGCTATACCATTTATACTAAGACAATCTCCTCTATTTGGTGTAAGATCAATCTCTATAATATCATCATTAAATATAGCATACTCTCTAAGCTCTTTACCTAATACAAGCTCACCGATACTATCATCAAGAACCATTATACCGTCATTTATCTTAGCTAGTCCAAGCTCACTACTAGAACATAGCATTCCAAAACTTGCTACTCCTCTTAATTTCGCAGATTTTATCTCAAGTCCATTAGGCATAGTAGCTCCCACTAAAGCGCAAACTACAAACTGTCCTGAAGCTACATTTTTTGCTCCACAAACTATCTGAAGTACTTCAGTGCCGACATCCACTTCGCAAACATGTAAATGGTCGCTATTTTCATGCTCAACGCAAGTTTTAACTTTTCCTACAACTACTTTTTTAGGAGCAGCAATACTCTTTAGACTATCAACTTCTAAGCCTATAGAATTTAATTTATCGCATATTGTTTCTGTACTGATATGGGAAACATCAACCCACTCATTTAGCCAATTTTTACTTATTATCATTTAAACTGCTCCAAAAGTCTGATATCGCTCTCAAATAGGCTTCTTAAATCCGGAATTTGATGAAGCAACATAGCAAATCTCTCCACACCAAGACCAAACGCGTAACCGCTTACATTTTTATAACCTACGGCTTTAAATACATTTGGATCTACGACGCCACTTCCTAAGACCTCGAGCCAACCAGTCTGCTTACACACCCTACAGCCTTTGCCTCCACAAAATATACAGCTAATATCAACCTCTGTGCTAGGTTCAGTAAATGGAAAAAAGCTAGGTCTGAATCTAACTTTTACATCTCCAAACATATATATTAAAAAACTCTCTAAAATATATTTTAAATTTGAAAAGCTAACATTTCCTTCATCTTCTACAACAAGTCCTTCTACTTGATGAAACATAGGAGTATGAGTTAGGTCTAGATCACGTCTAAAAACAGATCCAGGAGCTATCATACGAATAGGCGGCTTCTCTTTTAGCATAGTTCTTACTTGCACTGGACTAGTATGAGTTCTAAGCAATCTAAAATCTTTTAAATAAAACGTATCTGCCATCTCTCTTGCTGGATGGTATTTCGGAAGGTTTAAAGCTTCAAAATTATGGAAATCATCCTCAATAAGAGGACCACTCTCTACGCTAAAGTTCTGTGCTACGAAATACTCGATAATCTTATCCATAGTCTCCATAACAGGATGAAGAGCACCAGTATTTAATGGCTCATTAAAAAGCGTGATATCTACAGCGCTAGATCGCATTTTAGCTTTTATAAATTCTTTTTCGAGAATAGATTTTTTATCATTTATATGAACGCTTAAAGTATCTCTTTTGATATTTAAATTCTCAGCAAAAGCTTTTTTTTCATCTGAAGGAATATCTTTTAACTTTGCAAATTCGCTCGTTATAATGCCTTTTTTTCCAAAAAGTTCAACTCTTATTTTTTCAAGTTCGTCAAGGCTCAAAGCTTGATCTATCTTATCAATTATCTCTTGCAAATTACCTACCTTGTCTAAAATTTCGTTATCATTGTATCCTAAAATTGATTAAAATATCTATAAAGGCGTCTATAAATTAACAAATAATTAGATATAATTGTACTTAAATTTAAACTTAGGAGATAGCAATGCCTTGCATTTTTGAAAAAATAGTAGCGGGTGAAATACCATCAAACAAAGTACTTGAAAATGATAAATTTCTCGCATTTCACGATATAAATCCTAAAGCGCCTGTGCATATACTCATCATACCAAAAAAGCACTATGAAAATTTTCAAGTAATGGATCCTAGCCTTATGGGGGAAATGACGAAATTTATTCAAGAAGTTGCAACTACTATCGGTGTTGATAAGACAGGTTATAGACTAGTTACAAACTGCGGTGAAAACGGAGGACAAGAGGTTATGCACCTGCATTTTCATCTACTAGGCGGAACTCTACTAAAATGGACAGATAACCACTCAAACGATCCAAAAAATAGTTTTTGATATAAGAGCCATAAGGCTCTTAATACTACATAAAAACAGGAATTGGAGTATTTTGCAAGAAGTACTTAGTTGTTCCGCCAAGATACATCTCTTTTAATCCATTTTCACCATAACTACTTGCTATAACCATATCAAATTTACCATTTAAAGCATTTTGAAGAAGTGCTTCTCCTGGAACTGATGTAGTTTTTACGACCTCAAAAGTAGCATTTATACCATGGAAAGATAGATATTCTAAAATATCTTTTTCTATAGTTTGCTCATTTTGGAAATACTTATTTGTAACTATAATATGTACTTTTTTTGAATTTTTCAGTAAAAACATAGACTGAGTTATAGCTCTTGATATGCTAGAAGTTCCGTTCCAACCGATCAAAATATTATCTGCTTTAAACTCTTTTAAAGTTCTTGGGATAACTATCGCATTTTTTCCACTTTTTATAACAGCAGAATCAAAAGTAGCAGTAGGTTCTCCTTCTGGCGGGCAAGCAGCTACTATCATATCGCAAAACTTTGCTTCGTACTCTACGACTTTGCTTCTAACACCTTCTTTAGTATGAAACTCAGCAGTCGGAACGCCTGCTATAGGTTTATCACTGATAGTTATACCTAATTTAGCGCAAAGCGAATTAAATATCTCATAGTTTTTCTTTTTCTCATCATCTAGTTCCGAAATAACAGTGTCTTTAAAAGCATTAAATATATTTCCTCTATTTAAAGCCATTTCAAGATTGCATACTAGACTAAAATCCATCTGTGAAGCAAGAAAACTTATGTGCGTTTTTAAAGCTTTACTAACTAGCAAAGCACCATATAATCTATCTTCAAAATTATCTCCACCACCTATAGGGAAGAACAGTTTTTTAATCTCCATAATAAACCTCCGTTATTAAATTTAATTAAGATCTAACGATATTTTTCCACCTTTGATATCTGAAACTTTTACCTTTATCATATCACCCTCTTTTAAAGGTGAAACTATTTTTGATATATGTAAAAGTCCATCAACACCATCTCTTAAAGATATAAATGCACCAAAAGGAGCCATTTTTTTGATTTCACCCTCAAACTCATCTCCTATATTAAAAGGAGTTACGTTTTTATGCTCTCTTTTGTTCCTAAAACCGCCGCCTCTGCTGTCTTTTTGCGTAATTTGTATAATATAATCTTTAGCGGCTTCTACCTTTTGTCTCTCTCCTCCAGCTATCTTTACTTCACCTTTATCTCTATCAAGATCTATGCTAACTTCAAATCTTTCTATAATCTCTTTTATAGTTTTTCCAGCTTGCCCTATTATATCAACTATTTTACTAGGATCTACGCTAAATAATTCTAATTTTGGTAAAACATCTTCATTTATGATTATCTCTTCATCTGCTTTAACCATTAAATTTAAAATATGCTCCCTAGCTTCTTTTGCTTGATATAACGCTTCTTTTAATACGTCTAAACTAATTCCGCCTAATTTGATATCCATCTGAAGAGCGGTGATACCATCTTTTGAACCTGCAACTTTGAAATCCATATCTCCATCGTGATCTTCAAGACCCATAATATCTGTTAAAACAGCGTGTTCATCACCTTCAAATATAAGACCCATCGCCACTCCAGCTACAAGCTTGATAGTTTCTACTCCTGCTGCTCTAAGCGATAAAGAACCTCCACATACGCTAGCCATAGAGCTTGAACCATTACTTTCTAAAATTTCGCTAACAACTCTTAAAGAGTATGGACTATTTAAGTCTATACTTGGATAAAGAGCTCTTTTTGCTAAATTTCCATGTCCTAACTCACGTCGTCCAGGAGCTTTTAAAGGACTTGCCTCGCCTACGCTAAATCCAGGGAAATTATAATTAAACATAAATTTATCGGCAACCGCATTTTTTTCTGTTAAATATTCACTCATTTGAGCATCGTTATCAGTGCCTAAAGTAGTTACAACAAGAGCTTGAGTTTGACCACGAGTAAATAGACAACTTCCGTGCGCATTTGGTAAAATATTTGTCTCAATGCTGATCGGTCTAACATCTTTTAAACCTCTTCCATCAGCTCTTTTTTTATCTTTTATGATCCCTGTTCTAACTAACTTTTTCTTATATTTTCCAAGTATATTTGAGATAAGAGCTTCGTCCCAGCCCTCTTTTTGAGCAACTTCGCTAAGAGCTATTTGCTTAGCTATTTTAGAAAGCTCACTAGCTCTTTCGCTTTTGGCCATTTGATGAATAGCCGCTTTTACATCATCTTTGTAAAATTCATCTATATATATCGCAACATTTTCATTTTCTATCTCTGGTTTATACTCTAAATTTGCAATCTCTTTTTTGTAGTTACAAAACGCCTCTTCATATGCGTTGCTTCCTTTTAGTATGGCTTGTGTAGCTAATTTTATACCATCTATCATAAGATCTTCGCTAAATTCATTCATTTTTTGTCTTGAGACAAAACCTTCATTTAAACTAGGATCTATCATAGGATCTATAGCGATAACTGGTACAATTTCATTTTGCTCATTAGGCAAACTTCTCATTTCTATCATAAGAAGTTCATCTTTTACACCTGCTACGTAAAGATCAAGAGCAGAGTTTTTTAGCTCTGAGTTGCTTGGATTTATAACAAATTTACCATTTATATGCCCTACTCTAACGCCACAAACTGGACTATTAACTGGGATATCACTAAGATATAAAGCTACACTCGCAGCATTTAGCGATACTACTTGCAAATCCACTTCTGGATCACTACTTAAAACCATTACGACAATCTGAGTTGGATATGCATATCCTTTAGGAAATAAAGGTCTTAAGCTTCTATCTATAATGCGGCTTGTTAAGGTCTCAAAATCCCCTGGTTTAGTCTCTCTTTTAACATATCCTCCTGGTATCCTACCTGCGGCATACTGTTTTTCTATATACTGTACAGTAAGAGGTAAAAAATCCTCTTCTACTTGAGTATCTTCTCTAGCAACTGCGGCTAATACGACTGTATTTTTCACGCGCATTAATACTGCGCCGGCTGCTTGTTTGGCAACCTTATCAAGATCAAAAATTTCAATTTGATTATTTACTTCTATTGAACACTGCATAAAAACTCCTTATTTTTGTAATGGTAAGTAATACGGACTATCTTCTAAAATAGACATAATAGCTTCTGATGATGGAGAGATTTTATCTTTATAATAAAAATCCACATCTACAAAATTCGCTATCTTTTTAACACAAAATATACTATCGACTAAGGTATTTAGATATGGAACTATATTTAAAGGCATAAGAGGCGTAGCATAAACAATGGATCTAGCTTCTAAATTTATAAGAGTTTTTATACATACCAAAGCCGTAGCACCTGTTTGACAACCTTCATCTATGAGCAAAATATTTTTTCCTTTTAAATCACCTAACAACTTTCCTTTTCTATATCTATACACATTTTTCAAGATTTTCTCTTCATATTTTCTATGAGCTTCTCCATATATAAAATCCAAAGATATATTAAAAGCTTTTATAAGCTCGTCATTTACGACTATCTCTTCAGTTTCGCTCACCATACCGATCTCGCATTCTGGATTATTCGGTGCTAGAATTTGCTCACTAAAAAGCAGCTCATAACTCAACTGCAAAGACGAAGCCACTTTATCTGTCAAGACAACAGAGTCCAAAGATGATCCAACGATAACAAAACCATTATCTATAAGCTCATTTTTTGGTAGTATATCAAGTAGCTTTTCAGCGGCGTCAAGCTCGTTTTCAAATTTAAGATCGTCTGGATTTATCATTGTTTCGCCTCATTGTTTTGCTCTATAGAAAAGTCATATCCAACCCCGCCTAATGGATAAAAACTAAAATACAGATAGAAACCTTGACTCTTTTTAGACTCTAAACCTGCACTAGTATTTTTTGGCTCTATATCCTCTTGATACACAAGACTATAATCCCAGCATTTTCTTTTGTAATTGATACCAGTTCTCCACATCTTTGTATAACTTCTTTGAACATCATAGTCAAAACCCGCAAACAACCTATAACTTCTAGGTAAATTTATACTCAAAGACGAACTTAGATAACTCTCTTTATCGTAAATTAATTTATTATCGCTATTTTTATCGTACGTATGCCATAAAGCGACGTTAAAACGTGAATTTGCGTAGCTAGTTCCGCTTTGAATTTTTGCTAAACTATTATCTATATGCGAATACTCGATCTTATTTGCAAAATTAAAATTACCGAAATATAAATTCAGTCTATTTTCTAAATTTTCAAAATCGCTATCGTCTATATTAAATCCTTGTTTTATGCTATGTCTTAAAAATTTCTGCCCCTCAGAACCGTAAAAAAACTGTACGAAATCAGCAGTAGTGCTTTCTTTGCTATATTTTTTGTCAAGTCCGCTCACGAAATTTTCTTCAAACAAATTTGAATCGGTTAATTTTATATTATTGCCACTTTGATCTAACATATAGTATTTTAGTAAATTATTTTCTATACTTCCGTTAGAATAACCAGGCTTTATATAATCGAGTTTTAAATTTATAGTATGATAGAAGCTATTATAAGCTTTTGCTAGATCTGTTTCTATAAGAAATTTATGGTAATGGTTTATGTAGTCATTAAAATTATCGTCTATAAACTCACCGTTTGTATAAAGTTTATTATTTTTATATGCTATATGAGTTGCATATATATTTTCTGTTACAGAAAAATTTGCGTAATCATCTAAGATATTAAAATTTAAACCGACTGGAAAATCTATCTCGTATTGAGACGCTCTAGTTCCGATATTTCTTGTATAATTATGATATTTAGCATCAAATGAATATATTAAATTTGGCACTATAAAAGTTGATGTGAAGCTATGATACTGCAACTTTGGAAGCTCTTGAAGAGTATCGTCATTTCCGTATTTCGAACTGATTTTTGCTGTGTCTATATAGTATTTTGCATAAGCACCAAAATAATTTTCATCCGTAGTTATAAAATAATTTAATTTAGACTGTACAAGCGAATCATAATCTCCATTTTTTTTACCGCGTAAATTAAGATAATCTATATCATTTAATTTTGTATATCTAAGCCATAAACCTTCTGTAAAATCACCGTCTATGAGATATTTTACCAATCTATCTCTATCATACTGAACTTCAAAACCGGTGTGATTTGTATTTTTTAAATTCTCTTTTTCTTTATAGCTATTTTTTTCATTAAATATACCACTTCTAATTAGTCCGCCAGAATAAGGCGAATCTGCAAATCTAAATGTAGAGTAAATACCGCTTCCTCTATTTGTTCTTATCTGCGGATCAAACTCCAAGTCCCACTCATCGGCTATAGCTATATAAAACGGCTGTAAATACATAACTCCGTTACTCTTGCTATATGCTATTTGAGGTGACAAAAAGCCTGTTCTTCTAGTCTTATCAGTAGAAAATCCAAAATACGGCATATAAAAAACAGGCATATCTTTTATATAAAAAACAGGATTATAAAGATGCATAAATTTACTCTGTTTATTTAACTCACCACTGCTAAAATTTATATGCCAATCAGGATCTTGAACATTACAGCTCGATACGATAGATTTAGAAGCAAAATACGCCTCTTGAGTGCTGCAGCTCTCATCGCTTTGTATCCAGATCTCTTTATCTTTATCCATAGCAAAGCTACCGTCGAAATTCAAATCATTTGTTTTTAAATTTATCATCACATAGTTTGAACGCGATGTTTCGCTATCGCCTCTTAGCATATTTACATTGCCAAAAAGCTCTATAGTTTCGCTTTTTTGATCATATATAGCTCTATCAGCAGTAACCAAATAATTTTGCGAATACACAAGAACGTTACCATTTGCATTAACTATATTTCCATCTTTTTCAACCCTATCAGCTAAAAACTCAACATTTTCTACACGTGCAAATAAAGAAGAAACAAACAAAAAAGATAAAAGTATTTTTTTAATAAGCATTACAAACCACTGTTTTAGCCAACTTATCGTGCCAAGTTTGTCTAGCCTGATTGCTAAGAGCCCACACAAATCCTAAATAAAACAGCCATTCACTAAGTACTCTTACGATAGCTCTTAAAAAACTAGCTTGCAAACTAGGCTTAGATAGCATAACAGTATCTATACATATGATTTTAAAGATCATTTTTCCAGGAGTTGCACCATAATACCAGATGAAAAACGTCTGATAGATAACTCTTAAAAGTGCAATTTGAAAAACCATATTTGATATCATAAGTATAAGAGCTTCTACATCATCTGAAGCTTTAGCTAATGCGTTATAGTAAGCTAACATAAATAACAAACTTATCAAAATCTCATCTACGCAGTAAGCCCAAAGTCTTTTATTTATGCTTGCTACTTCTATATTTTCCCTGTCTAATTTATCTAATAAATTTTCACTCATTTAAGCGCCTGATATGCTATATCTTTGCGGTATTGCATACCGTCAAATTTAATATTTTTTACAAGTTCATAAGCTTTTTTATGAGCTTCTTTTATATCTTGCCCTACTGCTACAGCTACCAAAACTCTGCCACCATCAGCGTAAAGTTCATCGCCATTACTACTTACTCCAGCGTAATCTATATGAGTACCTTCTGGAACATTTTCTACTATGATTTTAGCCTTTTGGCTTGAACTATATGGATAATTTTTACTAGCTAGCACAACTCCTATAGCAACACTATTTTTTAAGCTTATATTTGTTAATTTTTTCGTTGCAGCATCTAGTAAAATTTGGCTTAAATTTCCGTCTATCAAAGGCATAAGAACCTCGCATTCAGGATCACCAAATCGTACATTAAACTCAAGAACATAAGGAGTATCATTTACTATCATAAGCCCTACAAATAAAACTCCACAAAACGGCGCTCCTTCTTCTTGCATACCTTTTAAGGTCGTATGCACTATCTCATCTTCAACACGTTTTATAAGTTTAGCGTCTGCAAGAGGACTTGGCGCATAAGCTCCCATTCCTCCAGTATTTGGACCTTTGTCGTTATCTAAAAGACGTTTATGATCTTGCGCTACTGGTAAAGATACGAAATTCTCACCATCGCAAATAGCAAAAAACGAAAGTTCAAAACCATCTAAAAACTCTTCTACAACAATGCGTTTTCCAGCATCTCCAAAGCTATCTCCGCTAAGCATATCTAGTGCGGCTTTTTTAGCTTCTTCATGATTTTTGGCTATTATAACGCCTTTTCCTGCACATAATCCATCGGCTTTCACAACTACCGTGCTGCTTAAGCTATCTATAAATTTAGAAGCTTCATCATAGCTATCTGTATTAATAAATTTAGCAGTTCTTATACCGTTTTTAGCCAAAAACTCTTTCATATACGCTTTTGAGCTTTCGAGCATTGCTGCTGCTTTGCTAGGACCAAAGATATTTAAACCGTTTTGTTTAAATATATCGACAACTCCTGCGCTTAAAGCATTTTCAGGTCCGACTATGCTCAAGTCTATACTGTTTGATTTAGCAAATTGTGCCAACTCATAAAAATCTTTTGTGATTATATTTTGACCGATTTTAGTTGTTGCGCCGTTTCCGGGGCTAAAGTATATATTTTTAACATTTTCATCTTGTTTTAATCTAAGCGCTATGGCGTATTCTCTGCCACCGCTTCCTATAATTAAAATATTCATATTTTTCCTAGAGTTTAAATAAAAACCCAAATGGCCGTTACGCAGTAGAATCGGCCCTAATAAAAAGCCAACCTTGCAGATAGACTCAAACTTTAGGTCGCAATCTCTCGCTAAAAACGGCTACAAACGAGATCGCATCACACCATTTGCGTACTTTTCCGCCCATACTAATGTGTTGGACCCTCATAAAAACGCTATCGAACCATCCAGGTTATAAAATTATATAAAAGTTTAGCTTAAAAATCAAAGAATATTTTTATATTTTGTGACTTTTTGCAATATTTACACACTCGCTTATCTGCTGAGTAGGGCTTATAATTGCCTTTGTAACGAAGTTTAATGCTTTAGCCGTAGTTTTACCGATCGCAATGGCTTTATAGCTATCATTCCAGCCAAAATTACTCAAAAATCCTTCTACATTTTTTGGACTTGTAAAAATAATAGTAGATCCGTTTTCAGGTTTTTTTAAATTTAACTTTAAAAGTCTATTTTCATAAGCTATCAAACTGTTTATATCCACGCCATTACTTTGCAAAAAACTACTCAAACCAGAAACAGTATCTTTTGCGCTTATATAAAGTACTTTTTTACCTTTTAAAAGAGGGAAAATCTCTTTGGCAAATTCATTTCCGTGAGCATAAAAACCCTCAAAAATCCTCTTAAAACCGAACTCTTTGCAAGCTTGCGCAGTTGAATCACTTATGGCAAATGTATCTAAATTTTCGCATTTTATATTATTAAATTTAAGTGCATTTACACCGTTTTTACTGGTAAAAACAGCCGCGTCAAAATCATTCAAATTTAAATTAAATTTATAAAATACTATCTCGCATACTTTTAAATTTATCACCTCATCAAGATTATATGGTGTATTTGATACTAAATATATCATCATTTTACTCCAGATACTTTAATATAATTTTCCATTCACCAACTAGTTTTTCTAAACTAAACTTAGCATTTGCTGGACTAGTGGAAGGAAGTTTTATCACTTCAAAATCATAAAATTTTTTGCAAATATCATAAGAAGTATTTCCGTTTGCAAAAACAGCTTTTATATCTGCATTTTCAAAGATTAGATCCAAATTTGTCGGCTTAACACTTGATATAGAGTTATCTGATGAGCCTTGCACCAAACAGCTATAAGCTGCGTCGTAAATCGCAACTTGATGTTTAAGTAAAAAGTCTATTTTATCTTGAACGTTTTGTAAATGTTCAGAACCAAAAAGCGCGGATAAAACTTTCCAAAATCTATTTTGCGAATGAGCGTAGTAAAAGCCCATTTCCCTGGACTTTACCGATGGAAATGAGCCTAAAATGAGTATTTTTGATCTGCTGTCAAAAACTGGTTTGAATGGGTGAGTTAGCATTGCAAAACTAAAAATTACTCCCACTCTATAGTTGCTGGCGGTTTTGAGCTGATATCATAAACTACGCGATTTATGCCATCGACTTCATTTATAATGCGGCGACTGCAGTTTTCTAGTAGATCATATGGAAGTCTAGAAAAACTTGCTGTCATACCATCGCTTGCATCTACTACTCTTAAACAAACTGCGTTTTCGTATGTTCTATTATCTCCCATAACTCCAACTGAATTTACATTTAGAAGTACGCAAAATGCTTGCCAAGTTTTATCGTACCAGCCGCTACTTTTTAACTCTTCTCTTAGTATCACATCAGCTTTTCTAAGAAGCTCTAAACTAGGAGTACTTACCTCTCCCATAATACGTATAGCAAGTCCAGGACCAGGAAAAGGATGACGATAAACTATATCTCTACTAAGTCCTAACTCAAGTCCAAGGCGTCTTACTTCATCTTTAAAAATCTCCCTTAAAGGTTCGATTAGTTCAAATTCCATCCACTCAGGAAGTCCGCCTACATTATGATGGCTTTTTATAGTTTTACTAGCTCCTGCGACGCTACTTTCGATAATATCTGTGTATAAAGTGCCTTGAGCAAGGTATTTTACATTAGAGTGTTTTTTTGCCTCTTTATCGAAAACCTCTATAAAGGTCTCGCCTATGATTTTACGCTTTTTCTCAGGATCTCTCACGCCTTTTAATCTACTTAAAAATAGCTCACTCGCATCTATGCTTATTAAATTTACTCCTAGTTTTAGCTTAAACATCTCTTCAACTTGCTTTGCTTCATTTGTTCTAAGAAGACCATTATCTACAAAAACTACTATTAGATTTTCAGGTACTGCGTGAGCTAAAAGTGCGGCTACAACAGAACTATCCACACCACCGCTTACTGCACATAAAACCTTATCTTTTCCGACTTTTTCACGGATAGCTTGAACCTCTTTTTTTGCAAAACTTCCCATATTCCAAGTACTTTCGCATCCGCAAATTTTAGCAAAATTCTTAAGCATAGCATCGCCAAACTCAGAGTGAGCAACTTCTGGATGAAACTGCAAAGCATAGAGTTTTTTATCTAAATTTGCAAATACGCAAAACTCACTATTTTCCGAATTTGCTAGAACTTCAAAACCTTGTGGAAGCTCATTTACCTTATCAGAATGACTCATCCATACAATGCTTGTATCTGGAACTCCTTTAAAAAAATCACACTTTTTAACTACATTTAAATTTGCTTTGCCATACTCTTTATGACCTGCTGGAGCTACGTCTGCTCCATTTTTATGCGCCAAAAGCTGCATTCCATAGCAAATTCCAAGAACCGGAAGTCCTAAAGTAAATACGCCCTCATCGCAAAAATACGCATCTTTTGCATACACGCTAGCTGGTCCGCCGCTTAAAATAATACCTTTTGGATTTTTTGCTTTTATAGCTTCGATGCTTGCATTAAAAGGCATAAGCTCAGCATAAACGCCTTGCTCTCTAAGCCTTCTAGCGATAAGTTGAGTGTATTGTGATCCAAAGTCTAGAACCAATATATCTGCATTTTTCATTATTTACCAACCTAAATTTAAATATTAAACCATAAACATAACATTTATAGTAAAACTGCGCAATTCTACCCAAAAAGAGTTGAAACTTTGGTTATTTGCTTTCTAAAGTAGTTTCTTGCGATATATTATATCTAGGATTGTCCTTATATCCACAACCAACAAGAAAAATTAATAAAAAAGATGTTAAAATCGCCAAATGAAAAGTTCTGAAATTATTAATCATATTTTACAAAATCCTTTGTACGGGAATTTAAAAGCCGCTCGTGAATGCAAAGAGGCTCTTTTGATGCTTGGAAAAAGCAGAAGCTCACTTATAAAATTTGCATATCAAAAACAAAATACGCTATTTATAGCAGTTGCTCATCCACTTGCTTTACAAGAACTAAAAAATGATAATATCATAAATCAGATAAAAACTCTGTTAAATAAATATATAATTTTTAAAGCAGACACAAGCTTAAAACGCGTTGATGAAGTAAAAATATTTATAACAAAATTATCCAAATTTAAAAAATCCTCCGAAGTCAAAAGTAGAATTTTAGAGAGATCAAACGGAGAGTTTTTAAATTTAGCAAAAGACAAAACGATATACGAACTTTTTGAAAAATTAAGAGTGAGCATAAATGCTAATAGATGAGCTAAAAACTCTTCCAAATGAACCAGGAGTCTATCAGTATTTTGATAAAAACTCAAAACTCTTATACGTAGGCAAAGCAAAGGTATTAAAAAACAGGGTAAAAAGCTATTTTAGTTTTACTGGATCTTTAAGTCCAAGTCCTCGCCTAAGTCCGCGTATAGCAAAGATGATAAACGAAGCCGTTCATATAGAATGGATAACTACTTCAAGTGAATCAGACGCTTTAATACTCGAAAACTCATTTATAAAACAGCTAAAACCAAAATATAACATTTTGCTAAGAGATGATAAAACTTATCCATATATTTACGTGGATTTAAGTAGCGATTTTCCGCGTTTTGAGATAACTAGAAAAGTCTTAAAAGGTAAAAATATCAAGTATTTTGGACCATTTTTTAAAGGAGCAAAAGAGATACTTGAAGCTCTATATCTTGAGTTTAAATTAGTACAGAAAAAATCATGCCTAAAAGATAAAAAAGCGTGTCTTTTTCATCAGATAGATAGATGTCACGCACCTTGCATAGGAGCTATAAAAAAAGAAGAATATGCAAAAATCGTCTCAAGCGCGGTAAAAAAACTAAAAAACCCTGAACTTCTAATAGAAAATCTTTCAAATTTAATGCAAAACTTTGCCGAACATGAAAATTATGAAGAGGCGGCAAAACTAAGAGATCAGATAAATACGATAAAAGATATCAGCATAAAAGTGCAGATAGATATCGCAAAACTTGAGGATTTTGAAGCTATAGCCATAAGCTGCGCAAAAGGTTTTGTATGCTCTGTGAGATTTTCTATAAGAGATGGAAAAGTATCATTCGCAAATCATAGTTTAACTCCTGCTAAAGATACAACAAACTTAGATCTATCAGGAATTTATAAACAAGTTATACTAGAAGCATTTCCACAAGATCTGCCTATAAATACTACAAAAATTTATACGTACAGCGAGTTTGAAGATATGGAATTAGTATCGCAAATACTATCCAAAAGGCACTCAAGAAAATTTCATATCATATCTCCAAAGTCAAAAGATAAAAAATCACTTTTGGAAGTCGCATTAAAAAACTGCGAAATTTTCATAGAAAAACATTTAAAAACTCATAATTACGAGTTCTTAAATGAGATAAAAGAGTATTTTAAACTAACGAATTTACCAGTTAAAATCGAATGTTTTGATAACTCACATCTATTTGGAACGGCTCCTGTTGGCGGTATGATAGCGTGGGAGCTGGACAAATTTAAAAAAGAACATTACAGGCACATTCATCTAAATAGCACAAACGACTATGATCAGATGAATGAGATGCTTACAAATCGAGCTTTGCGTTTTGATAAGCTAAGTCCTCCTGATCTTTGGGTTTTAGATGGCGGAGACGCGCTTTTAAAACTTGCTAAAAATATAATTCAAAGCAGTGGTGCAAATGTTGATATAATCGCTATTTCAAAAGAAAAAATAGACGCAAAAGCTCACCGAGCTAAAGGAAGTGCAAATGATAAAATTTATACTGAATTTGCAAAACTTAGTTTAAATCCAAATGATAAAAAACTACAGTTTTTCCAGCGTTTGCGCGACGAGGCTCATAGATTTGCCATATCATTTCACCAAAATAGCAGAAAAAAGCAAGATCTACAAAATAGCGAACTTCTAAATTTAGGCGTATCTAAAGGAAGTATAAAAAAACTTTTGAGTTATTTTGGTAATTTTGAAAATATCCATCAAGCAAGCTGGGACGAGATAAAAAAAGTAACCAACAAAAGCGTTGCAGATAAAATATCTATCAATAAATCTTAAATAAAGATATTTTTAATTCATACTTTGCTAAAATATAAAAGCAAATTATAAATTGGATTTTACATGGTACTTTACAACCAAAACTACGAGATGATCGCCATAAGCAGAGATACGCTTAGTATGTTTGGATTTAGCGATCCGACTCTATTTTTCAAAACACATAGCGATATATCTGAGTTTTTTGCAAAACATATCTGCGTTTATGATAAAAATAGGCATTTTATAGACTTTATATGTAATAATCCAGAATACAACATACAAAATATGGTTTTCAAACTCCAAAATGGAGATATACTAAATGCTTATATGGATATCGAAATAGTATATCCAAAAGATAAAACAGAATATTTTTATAGAGTAAGTATAACTAAAACTATGCTTTATGAGAAAAATCCGACTAATCCGCAAAATTTAAATTCCGATTCTATTTTTAACTTTACAAATTCCAACACTCAAAATATCAACGAAAAGCCAAAACAAGAGCATAAAGTTGATAGCGCGTGGCTTTGGGATACTTTTTCTTTTGTAAATTTACCAAAAGATAAATTTGCAAAACTCCTATATGAATTTATAAAAAAAGCCGAATATTCCTATGAAAAACTATATGAAGCGAAGCTATTTAACCAGATAGATGTTGTAAATAAAGCGGTAAAAGACTTAGCAAATTGTGCTTATGAACTGAAATTTAGTGATTTTCTAAAGATTTTAATAAATATTCAAATATCTTACAACGACGAAGATATAAACGAGTATTTTAACAAATACAAAGACTTCGTTAAAAAATTAAATGAAATTGCAAAAAAAGAGATATTATGAAGACCTTTTTTAGTACTATAAATATACTAAGACTTATAAGCACGGTGCCACTTCTTATCATATTTTTATTATCTAGTTTTTATCTGTATAATTCATACAGAACTTATTTAAATTTAAAACAACTAAACTATGAGTTTAACATATCTCAAACATTAACAAAGCTATCAAAAGAGTTAAATCAAGAAAAAAGCATGAGCGTACTATATATGGCTACTGGTGGAATTTTTGATAGTGAAGATATAAAACAGCAAAGAAAAAACTCAGATGAGATTATAAAACAAACTCTTGAAATATATGAAAATACAAAAAGCGATAAAAATATAGATATCATAAAAAACAGACTTCTTGATATAAATAGGATAAGAGGCAAGATAGACTCTTTATCTATAAGCTTTGATGAGGTATTTTTTGAGTATTTTGAAATTATAAATAAAGCGATAGAAAAAGAGCTTATGATGCTTAAAGAGCATACTTTATCTCCTAATCTAACAACGTTTTTAACATCATTTACACTAGCTTACGCAAATAGCAATTTAATAAGCACACAAAGAGATTTTGTATCTCAAATTCTAATCCAAAATAGAGATTTTAAATCAAACGAAGTAAGGCTTTGGCTAAGTCTCATAAGAGGAGATAAATTTCATTATCAATACATTCCAGAATCACAAGCAAAAAGCATAATCGACAATATATTTAATAGCGTAGAATATACAAATTTGATATCGAAATTAGAAAGTTATTCAACGCAGATTATAAAAGACTCGTCAAATAAACCAGAGGCGAATTTTTCTTCTTATTTTGATACGATTAGCGATGAGTTGGCGATATCATATAAGATACAAGATATACTAAAAAATCAGATAGATTATGAGATAATAGAGTTTAAATCATCTTTTTTAAATCACGTTATTATCGGAGTTTTCATCTGGATCGTAAATATAATACTATTTATAATAGGCTGCCTCACAAAAACAAACATAAAGAAAAATATATCTGAGCTTAAAAATATACTAAAACAAATAGCAGATCTAACTGATAATAAAAATATAGACCTAAGCACAAACAGCGGTATAAGCAGAGCATACGATATGATAACAAAAGCGCTTGAGCTTATAACAACTCAAAAACAAGCAGCAATCGATGCAAATAGATCAAAATCTACATTTTTAGCAAATATATCTCACGAAATAAGAACTCCTCTAAATGGAATAATAGGCTTCACCGATCTGCTTAAAAACTCAAATTTAAAAAAACAAGAAAAAGAGCTTGTAAGCGTGATAGAACAAAGCAGTGAAAATTTGCTTAGAATTATAAATAACATACTTGATATATCAAAGATAGAAAGTCATAAAGTTGAGCTAGATAACGATATATTTTCACCTATTAAAGAGTTTAGTAGCGCCGTTGAACTCTACTCGCAAAAAGCATATGAAAAAGATATAGAATTTATATGCTACATCGATCCGTCGCTAAACAAACATTTAGAAGGCGATTGCCTTAAAGTAAAGCAAGTACTTATAAATCTTATCAGCAATGCAGTTAAATTTACTCCGCAAAATGGGCAAATTATAGTAGATATAACAAAATTAGATGAAGATGATGATGGAAAAACTACGATTAAATTTAGTATAAAAGACGATGGGATCGGAATTCATCAAGATATGCTAGAAAAAATATTCGATAGCTTCACTCAAGCAAATAAAGACATAACAAAAATTTACGGCGGCACCGGACTTGGACTTAGTATATCAAATGAATATATAAAAATGATGGGCTCGACAATCAAAGTGCAAAGCGAACTTGGCAAGGGAAGTGAGTTTAGTTTTGTTATCAAATTTAATAACGCAGACTCTAAAGATCAAAATTATTTTATGGATTTTGAAGGCAAAACAGTTACGATTTTTACAACTAGAAGTGATAGTTTGTATGATGAATATCTGGAGAAATACTTTGATTTTCTAGGCATAGAAACAGATATCGTATATGATAGTAATGAGCTTTTAAAATTAAATAAAAAAGATATAGTAGTCGCTAAATTTAAAAACTGCTTGCGTATAAAAACAGATGCGTTCGTTCTGGTTTTAGCAAATACTAAAGAGATACAAACAAGCTTAATAGAAGATAAAAATATAAGCTTTATAAATGAACCTTTATCTATAACTAAACTAAAAAAAGCGTTAGAAAATGCAGATTATCAAAAACGACAAAAATCCAACGACGCATACTCTAACAAGTATAGTATCAGCGTTTTACTAGCAACAAATAATGAAAATAAAACAAAAGATATAGAAAATATCTTAAACGAACTTTGCGAAAGAGTAGAGGTGATAAATGATGCAAAAAGCGTAATTGAACATACACAAATCACTCATTATAGCATTATATTTTTAGATATGGTATTAGATGAAATGAACGCTGTATTATGTGCTAAAAATATGATTCAGCATGAAAAACAAAACAACTTGCCACACACTGCTATCATCGGTATAGTAAATACTATTTCAAATTTAAATCAAATAAACATAGAAAAAAACTATCTTGATGACTATATACAAAAACACACTTCTAAAAATGAAATATTACGAATTTTAAATCATTTTACACCGCAAAACTCAGTAAATTTACAAGCTAAAATCATAGCCCCTATAAATAAAAAAGTTGAAGCCAAAGAGGATATAGCGAATTTAAAAGACGTATTGTTGTTTAAAAAAAGCAATATAGAAAACAAAATATTTAGCACGGTTTTAAATGGATTTTGCAGTAGCGTCGATGTAGTTTGCAGCTTTGAAGAGCTAAAAGAGTATCTCCAAAACTCAGCTTATAGAGTAGTTTTGCTAGATTATAAAATACCAAATTTTGAATCAAACTTGATATATTCATGGGTAAATAGCTCGAGACAAAAATACAAAATTGATACAAAAACTATAATTTTTATCGATCCAAATGCAGAAATAGATGAGAGTTTAGATGATAAATTTGATGAAATACTCACAAGCCTTATCAACAAAACTCAGTTAGAAGCTCGCATTAAACCATATATCAAGTGAGAGAATATGAAAAAGATCAATGTTTTAGTAGTAGATGATGATGAGATAAGCTTAAAACTGCTTGAACTGATGCTAAAAAACAATCCTTTAGTAGCTCAAATCATAAAAGCAAAAAACGGGCTTGAAGGGATAAATATCTTAGAAAGAAAATTTGATACCGGACTCATTTTACTTGATTTATCTATGCCAGTGATGAATGGAATAGAGTTTTTGATAAATTTAGAAAGCAGAGAGTATCTTTCTATGATACCAGTAGTTGTTATAAGCACGGACGAAACCAAAAAACAGGAGGTTTTCAGGCTAGGAGCTTATGATTTTATGCTAAAACCGATCAGACAAAAAGAACTCAATATGGTAGTAGAAAATGCGATGAATATCTTGCTTTGATCTATTCTAATCTCTTTGCCAGACTATTTTTTTACCAAATCCAAGTCTGTTATTCGTATATTTTATATAATCAACTCTTATAACGTAAAGCTCAGGATTTAGCAATTTTGCATAAGGAAATCTTTTAAAATAGAGTTTTTCTAGCCGCTCATCATCTAAAATCCCCATAACTCCGTTTGCTTGAACTCCTTCTATCTTGCCGACTATTTTTGTATCTAATGCTATATTTATGGCTACATTTGGCTGATTTTTGATACTTTGTATATGTTTTGAACTTGATTTGCTCGCCACTATAAATGAGTTTAAATCCGGGTCATAAGCATAAAAACAGCTGCAAAGGTGGGGAAATCCATCGCTTATGACTCCAAGAGTTAAGATATGTATTTTATCTAAAAATTTAGATATGTTTTCATCCATTTTTTATCTTTTTAAATTTAAAAATATTTTATCACAAAAGCACTTAAATATTTTTTGATTATACCGATTTAAAGCTCAAGGAGTTTTCAAATGACAACACAAAACTACGCTAACGCATCTTATAACAATTTTGCTTTTAACTTTAAAACTAGCTCCGGAGATAGTATAAACTTATCATTATATGATAATAAAAGTTTGAGCTATTCAAGCCAAAAAGACGGCTCTAGCAGCTCAAAAGAACTTACTCTTTCTCATCAGTACGGATATAAATTTGAGTTCAACTCAAACGGTCTTAGCGAACAAGACAGAGTAGAAATCGCTAAAGCTATGGAGGATTTAAAACCAAAGCTCGAAGATTTTATGAAAAAAATCAAAGAAAATGAGCCATTTTCAGATGATACTATAACAAACTTAGCAAACTCGCTTAAAAAAGATCTTCCTGATGTAAAAAATGAAAATCAAAAAAATGCAGTATCTAGCAGCCTTTTAGATCTATTTGATAACATAATTACTAAAAATACAGATCAAAATACATTAGATAAAAATATCTTATATCCTGCAAATAAACTATTTGAAGAGATGTTAAAACAGATGGAGAGATTTAGCATATATGCGTAATATTGCTTTATTGTCATATTTTTTGTATAATTTATAAAAAATAGAGGAAAATTTATGACATATATAAAGCCGATAGAAGAAATGCTTCTTTTGCAACAAAAATTAAACGATGAAACAAACGGTAAAAATTGGGAAACTGGCATAACAAAAGACAAAAAACTCATAAGCTGGAAAAGATGTATCTATATGGAATGCGCAGAACTTGTAGATAGCTTTGCTTGGAAACACTGGAAAGCTATAAACAAAGATCCAAATTTAGAAAATGTAACTATAGAAATAGTCGATATCTGGCATTTTATTATGAGTTTAGGACTTGAAAATTATCATACAAATAAACTTGGCGATATCCATACTTTGGCTATTGATATAAGTTCTTGCAGCGGATTTAGCGAGTTTTGCAAAGAAGCTTACAATATAAAAGAGTACAATATTTATGAGATCATAAACGATATCGAAGTTATTATAAACAGATGTAGCGGATTTGATATAAATTTTTTCGATCTTTTAAAAGATTATTTCAGACTATCACTTAAATGTGGCGTAAATTTAAGTAAGCTTTTTGAAGTTTATATGGGGAAAAACGTACTAAACAAATTTAGACAAGATCACGGATACAAAGCTGGAACTTATAACAAAAACTGGAATGGTAAAGAAGATAACGAAGTGATGAGTCAAATTTTAGAATCAGGCACAAACTCGATGGATGAAATTTATGCAAAACTTGAGATTGAGTACAACAAAATTAAATGATAAATATACTAAATCTTTGCATAAATGATTTTTTTAAGAAAAAATTTATACTATTATCGCTTTTGCCGATGGTATTTTCCGTTATTGTATTTAGCGCACTTATGATATTTGGCGGGAGTGAGCTACTTGTAGCATTAAAAAATTTAGCTAGTAATGGAGAATTTTTAGATAAAGATGGCATAGTAGCGACTATACTATCTTTTAGCATCGTAAAAGCGCTTATTTTATCATCA
This sequence comes from Campylobacter fetus subsp. testudinum 03-427, assembly GCA_000495505.1. Classification (NCBI taxonomy): domain Bacteria; kingdom Pseudomonadati; phylum Campylobacterota; class Epsilonproteobacteria; order Campylobacterales; family Campylobacteraceae; genus Campylobacter; species Campylobacter fetus. The sequence continues at coordinate 1,271,824 of CP006833.1, forward strand.
TTTTATATATTTAGCGGATTTTTCGTGATTATCTTAAGCAGTGCATTAGCAGGAATTATAGCTGGATTTTTAACACCCATAGTAACTAAATATGTAAATAAAAAATACTATAACATAAACATAGATCCTGAAGTAGCAACTTCTAGAGTTATCAAAATTTCTATAATAACTTTTTTTAAATTTATAGCTATTTTGCTAATTTGCATACCGTTTTTATTTGTTCCGTTTTTGAATTTATTTATCATAAATTTACCGTTTTTTTATCTGTTTTATAAATTTATGCTTATCGATGTTGCTTCAAACTGTATGGATGAAACCATGTTTGAAATAACTATGATAAAAGGTGCGGGTTTGGGATTTGCTCTTAGCGCAGTTTTATTTTACCTGCTATGTTTGATACCTTTTATAGGACTGTTTTTCCAGCTGTTTTTTGTTATGTTTTTTACGCATTTGCTATTTAAAAAAAATCAAAATCAATAGGTCACAACATTGAATAAAATACTAATTTTCCTACTCGTGTCAGTACTATGTGTTCTTATGTATATAAGCAAAAGTTTTTTAGTGATAATATGTGGAGTTTGTATATTTTTATACGCTATGGTGGTTTTAGAAAGTAGCTTTTCTATGTTTACTGCTATAGAAAGTTTCCTTAAAAAAGCCACTAGCAGCAGAATTTCTGGATTTGGTTTTGGTTTTTTTACGGTCGTAGTAATGCAATCAAGCGGTTTGATCAGTGTTTTAACCATATCGTTTTTAAGCGCCGGACTTATAAGCCTTGCTTCAGGACTTTCTATAATATATGGAGCAAATTTAGGTACGGTCGTAGGAGCGTGGCTAGTTGCCGGACTTGGATTAAAAGTAGATATAGCCTTATACGCTATGCCTCTTATCATCATAGGCGTTCTATTTATATTTAACAAATCTGAAAAATTAAAAGGTTGTGGATATTTTTTACTTAGTATAGGACTTCTATTTTTAGGTATCGCATATATGAAGTCTGGATTTGATAATATCAAAGAGACTATCGATCTCTCAAAGTACGCAATGACTGGTATAAGCGGACTTTTAGTTTATACCTTGATAGGTCTTGGCGTAACAGTGATATTGCAAAGTTCCACAGCGACCATTACCATAGCTATAACAGCTCTTGGTGTAAATCAGATCAGCTATGAAAATGCGGTTGCTATAGCCATCGGTTCAAACGTAGGAAGTACGATTATGGCGGTCATCGGCTCTATAAATGCAAATCAAGAAGGCAAAAAGCTGATGGTAGCACACGTGATATTTAACGTTACTAGTGCTATTGCAACGCTGATTTTCATAAACTTTTTTATATTTATCACCGATGAAACAGCAAAAGTCATCGGTATAAGAAGTGATGATTATACTATGAAACTTGCGATTTTCCATACTTATTTTAATCTTACTGGAGTTTTTATATTTTATCCGCTAACAGATTTGATGGAGAAATTTTTAAATAAATATATTAAATTTGAATACAAAAGAAGCAAGGTCGATAGAGCTTATTATCTAAACACCGATTCAATACAGTTTAGCGATAGCGCACTTGAAGTTTTAACAAAAGAGATGAAGCACTTATATGCAAATGCGAGTTCGATCATAGCAAAATCCATAAGCATAAGCAAATCCGATATAACTTCAAATTTAAGCGCAGAAGAGGTCATATCTATGCGGCAAAATCCGATACAAATAAATTTTGACGAGCTGTACAACAACAGATTTAAAGAAATTTATAGTCAGATAATAGACTTCGCTATAACAGCAAGCTCAAAAGCTAAAAAAGAAGACGTGAGCAAATTTATGGATATAAGGCGCGTAACATTAATGCTAGCTGAAGCGCTAAAAGATATGAAAAACTCTCAACCAAATATCTATAAATTTATGACTTCAAGCAATATAGACGCTAAAAACGAGTATGATAAACTAAGAATAAAAATGCTAAAAAGTTTAAGGATTATGGATAAAATAGCAAATATAACTGATGAAAGTAGCCTAAAAACAGAGTTAAAAGAGCTTAAACAGATATATTACGACTATGAAAAAGATGAGATAAACTTAGACATGCTTTTAGGTGGTAAAAAAATCACAAATAAAATGGCAACGTCCCTTATGAACGATACCGCTTTGATACAAAATATAACAAAAAATATGCTAAGAATAATAGAAGTTATATTCGTTCATAACAACAGCAAAGAGGACTTTGAGTTTATCAAACAAAGCATAGGAGAAAGTTGAGCTTAATCAACCATTTTTTTGCATAAACTAGCTAAAATGCTATAAAATAAAAGGAGAAAAAATGAAATACCAGTCAAAAGTCTATTGCAACATCTGCCTTGCAAATGATAGCGAAGAGCCAAATAAAGTTTTTATACAAGCAATTCATAAAGGCGAGAGCGTCGATGTATGCACATCTTGTATGCCTACGATAATACACGGCTCAGGAATTGCTATAAAAAGCAATGATGAAATTTTAGAAGAGATAAAATAAACGATTTTACTCTTATATGCTTTTAAATTTTACTAATTATTTTAGTTGTACCTATAATGATATAACTAAAATAATAGATATTACAATTTTATACTTATCTCAAATTTTTACTAAATTTATTCATATTTTTTAGAATTTAATTCGCTGAAATTACAAATTTAACCAACGTTAGTTTAAATTTATGTTACTATTTGTAACTAATATGTTATTTATTACTATTTGTAACACATTTTGATAAAAAATACATCTCTAAATTTAATAATTACGATAGAATATGCTTAATTTTTGAAAAGGAGATAAAATGAAAGCTGAAATAGCAAACTTCAATATACTAGTAGAGATAAGAAGTCATTTCGCATGGTTTTTATTTGCAGTAGTAGCAATTTTATACTATACTTTAATGCTTCTCATAGGGCTTGCTCCCGAATTTCTAGGACTCAAGATAGGCTCAAATCCTATTAGCCTTGCTATATTAATAGGCATTTTTGTCATCGTAACATGTGTTAGTTTAACAGGGCTTTATACATACGTCGCAAACACATTTTTAGATAGAGAATTTGCAGGCGCTATAGATCGTTTAGAAAAAGCTGGACTTATCAGTGAAGATGGCACGTTAAAAAAGGATGAAAAATGAAAAAAATACTACTTTTACCGATATTAATTAGCTCCATTAACGCAGCTGAGATAGTAGTAGGAGAAAAAAGCGCCCTAAACATAACTGCTATAACTCTATTTTTGATATTTGTATTTGGAACACTCATTATCACATACTTTTCTGCTAGAAAAGCTTCTGGAAGCAACTTTTATACTGCAGGTGGAGGAATTTCGGGATTTAACAACGGTATGGCGATGGCAGGGGATTTTATGAGTGCAGCATCGTTTTTAGGTATCTCAGCACTTGTTTTTACAAATGGATTTGACGGGCTTTTATATGCTATAGGATTTCTAGCTGGTTGGCCTGTAGTTTTGTTTTTGATAGCTGAAAAATTTAGAAATCTTGGTAAATATACATTTACAGATATCGCGGCTTTTAGATTGAAACAACGCCCTATTAGAGCTATTTCTGCTATTTCTGCTTTAGTCTGTTTATGTTTTTATCTAATAGCTCAGATGGTCGGAGCTGGTGAGCTTATAAAAATGCTTTTTGGACTAGATTATAATATCGCTGTTGTCATAGTCGGGCTTCTTATGGTAATATATGTATTTTTTGGCGGTATGCACGCAACAACTTGGGTGCAGATCATAAAAGCAGGACTGCTTCTAATAGGAGTTAGCATTTTAGCGTTTTTAGTACTAAAAGCAAGTAATTTTGATATCACTACTTATTTTAACGACGCTATAAAAGTTCATCCAAAAGGTGAAGCTATACTAAATCCAGGTGGATTTATAACAGACTGGGTAAGTGCTGTTTCTCTTGGTATGGCTCTTATGTTCGGAACTGCTGGCTTGCCGCACATTTTGATGAGATTTTTTACCGTTAATTCTGCAAAAGAAGCTAGAAAAAGCACGTTTTGGGCGACAATTTTTATGAGCTATTTCTATGTTTTAGTATTTATAATAGGATTTGGAGCTATAGCGTTTTTAACAGGAAAAGATGTTATGGGTGGAACAAATATGATAAGTATAGAACTAGCTAGGATACTTGGTGGAAACGCATTTTACGGCTTTATTTGCGCGGTCGCTTTTGCAACTATACTTGCGGTTGTTTCAGGACTAACTATAAGTGGAGCAAATGCTATAGCACACGACTTATATGCAAATGTTATAAAACATGGAAAAGTATCTATGGAAAGTGAGTTAAAAATAGGAAAGATAGCAACTATAGGTATCGGAATATTTGCCATATTCCTTGGTATAATTTTTCAAGGTCAAAATGTCGCATTTATGGTAGGACTTGCTTTTGCTATAGCTGCAAGTGTCAATTTCCCTATACTATTTTACTCTATATACTGGAAAGATCTTACTACAAAAGGCGCATTTTGGGGCGGACTTATAGGACTTTTAACCGTAGTTGGGCTAACTATTTTAGGACCTGGAATCTGGGTAAAAAGCTTTGGATTTGAGACTGCGATATTTCCATATAAAGATCCAGCTATTTTTTCTATGCCAGTAACATTTATACTTGTATATTTGATATCTAAATTTGATAACTCATATAGAGCAAAGATCGATAGAAGCGGATTTGAAGCTCAGTATTTTAGAGCACAAAGTGGGATAGGAGCTAGCAAAGAAGCTACTCATTAAAAAATTTGGTCAGCAAATTGCTGACCAAATACAAACTTTAGCAAACAAAACCGTGAAGACGCTTTAATTCGCTATCAATAGGTTTTTTATTGCCTTGCTCATCTACACTTACATACGTTACTTCAGCAGTAGTAACAGGAACGCACTCTACAAAGCCTCCGTCATTTAAACGCTGAACAACTACTTTTACGACTGTTGTTATAGATGTATTTCCAACACTAACAACTTTTGCATAGCAACTCACTATATCACCTATGAAAACAGGTTCTTTAAATATAACTTCTTTCATAGAGATAGTTACAACTCTAGTCGGAGCTAGTTCTCTAGCTGCTATCGAGCCAGCAAGGTCGATTTGAGACAAAATCCACCCGCCAAATATATTTCCAGCCGGATTAGTATCACTAGGCATAGCAACAATTTTTATACGTGGCTCGCCCATATCTTTCATCATCATTTTTCCTTTACAAATCAATTTTGAATGGCTGAATTTTATCTAAAATTTATTAATAACATTTTAAATTTAAAAAAAATTACTATTTAACATAAATGATATAATCCTTATAACCCTCTTTTTCCATATCTTCAAGCGGTATAAATTTCAAAGAAGCACCATTTATGCAGTATCTTAGCCCACCTTTATCTTTTGGACCATCAGTAAAAACGTGACCTAAATGGCTATTAGCAAGGTTTGAAGTGACCTCCACTCTATCCATACCGTGACTTAAATCGCGGTTATACCCAAGCGCGTCAGTCGTGATAGGCTTTGTAAAACTCGGCCAACCACAACCCGCGTCAAATTTATCACTTGAACTAAAAAGTGGCTTTTTGCTCACGATATCTACATAAATTCCTTTTTTATCAAATTTATCATACTCGCTGCTATAAGGTTTTTCTGTGGATTTTTCTTGAGTTACTGCATACTGCAAATCAGACAGTTTTGCCTTAAGTTCGTCTTTTGAAGGCGATTTAAATTTACTTTCATCATAAAGCGGCTTATCTGCAAGGCTTAGATCCACGTGGCAGTAACCGCCTGGATTTTTATCCAAATACTTTTGATGATACTCCTCAGCCAAAACATAATTTTTAAGCGGCTCAACTTCTACTGCGATCTTTTTGTCATATTTTGTCTGTTCATTCTTTATAAATTTAGATATTTCGTCTTCTAAACTCTTATCGTTATAGTAAATTCCTGTTCTATACTGCGAACCGACATCATTTCCTTGTTTGTTTATCGAAAATGGATCTATTATCCTAAAATAATGAGCTAAGATCTCAGCCAAATTTACTATATTTTCATCAAACGATATATGAACAGTCTCGGCGTGACCTGAGTAATAAAGTGAGCGATAATCAGTCTTGTCGCTCTTACCGTTTGCATATCCCACATCGGTTTTTACGACTCCAGGTATCTTATCGAAATACGCCTGTGTCCCCCAAAAGCAACCTCCTGCTAGATATATCTCTTTTAAATTTCTCATATCATTCTCCTTTGCATTTAAAAATAGCGTCATAAATATAGTCGCTACCAAAAACAATATTTTTTTCATTTTTCTCCTTTTTAGTTTAAATTTAAATGATTTTAACACCACTTTTTAAATAAGATTTTAGCACTATATAAACACGAATTTTAACATTAAGATTTTAAATTTATCAAGCTGTTTAAAAATATTAAGCAATTTAGTGATAAAATTTATCAAAAATATATCAAGGATAAAAATGAATAACTTCGCAGCCCTAAACGAGCTGGTAAAAAAACAAAAAAACGAGCTGAATAATTTATATAAAAATATGGACAATGAGATAGTTTCAAAAGCTCTAAATTTATGCTCTTTAGATAGTTCTAGTGTTAATAAAATAGCCATTTTAAGACGGATCGTAGATCTAAATGAAGTTGGGATCATAAATGAACTTAAAAATGGTGGCAAAAGCGAAGGCGAGATAGACGCCATAAAAGCTAAAATGTATGATTTTGTAAGCGAGTTTTATATAAATCGCCACTCAAATTTGATAAACGAAGTAGAAGAAAAAGGCATTTTAGAGCCGTTTTATTTGGAACTCATTAAGTCAGTACATCGCGTCGGCGTATCTCTAAGCAAAATGCAAAAAATATGGCAAAAAAGTATCATAGAGACTACAAATAGAGAATTTGAAACTAAATTTGAGAGTATCGCAAAAGCAAACGAGTTTATCACTAAAAACAAACTTTACCAGACAAATCCGGATAATTCGCGCTGCGATAGAGTTTATGGCGCAGTGATAAAAAATGGTGAGGACTATAAGCTAGCGCCTTACGCAGTCTCTTTTAAAGATGAGATGAAAAGCGTAAAAGACGCTTTTGAAACTAGTCTGGTAAATTTAGAAAAATTAAGCAAAACAAAAGACAATGAAAGCTACGTAATATACTTAACAAAGCTAAAAAATGCATTTTTACAAACAAATAATGACCTTGTGATAGCTAGCTGGCAAGACGCTGAGCGTGCGTGGATGGATACTAAAGGTAAAATTCAGATCGGTCATCCATTAGAGTATTACGAAGACGCTTATACTCACGCAGTAGCGCTCGAATGGGACATCAGACTAGTTGATGATTCGCATATCGATGAGACTAAATTTAAAAATAGCATAAAAGAAAGCTTTGATGAGATCTACTCAAAAACCGGCGTAAAAAACCAAAATATGACAAATTTAGTACATTCAAACATAGATAAAACCCAACTTTATATATCTGTGCCTATGGTGTATTACGCTGCTGAGTTTAACGGTCTTTTTTCGGCGCAAGTCGTGCCAAATGATGAGATAGTTAGCCGTGAGTGCGGCAAAAAGATATTTGCTTTTGTAAATTTTGTATATGAAAGCACAAAGGCTAAGCCTTTTATGAAATTAGCAAGCGAGATTTTTGATAAAGATTTCTTGGATTTTGGTAGAGAAATTTTGTATAAAAAACCTGAAATTTGGAAAAAAGTCTATGAAATTTCAACTATCGGACACGAGTTCGGGCATATTTTATTTATAGATAGCGACACGGAAAGTGCTATGAACAAAAGCGGAGAATTCAAATTTATAGAAGAGTACAAAGCTACGACTGGAGGACTTATAAATTTCTTTTTGCACGAAGATGATACTTATAAAATGGCTGTATTTCACGAGCTTATCAAAAGAAGCGTGGGACTCATAGCGTGGCAAAAAGTCACCGAAACAAGGGCGTATTATTGTGAGGGACTCATACATCTAAGCCTACTTTTTAGATCCGGAGTTTTAAAATTTGATGGTAAAAAACTACAGATAAACTTCACTCAAAACGGTTACGAAAGCTTTAAAAATGAAGTTATGCAAAACTACATAAATCTAGCAACGCATTATTCAAACAAGCTTGATGCAGGAGAGTTTTTGGCTAAATTTGCTAAGTTTGAAGGCGAAATTTACTTACCGCAAGATAGAGAAACGCTGGAATTCGTGAAGTTCTACTACCAAAAATATGAAAAAATGGCAAACGAGATCGATGATAGCGGCGAATGGCAAAAATGGCAGCAGGCATAAATGTTAAATTTAAAGCAAATCAAAGCAAATTTAAAATATAATTACGCGTTTTAAGTTCTAAGTAGGGAATTTATCCGAACTAACTTAAACATAAAATTTTAGGAGCATTTATGAAAAAAGTTCTTTTTCTTGTAGTAGCTTTAGCAAGTTTTGCTTTTGGTGCCGATGGCGAACAAATCAAAGCATTTTCAGTTGTAGCAGCTGGCATCGGTCTTGGTGTTGCAGCACTTGGTGGAGCTATCGGTATGGGACATACTGCAGCAGCAACTATCCTTGGAACAGCTAGAAACCCAGGTCTTGGTGGAAAGCTTTTAACTACAATGTTTATCGCTCTTGCGATGATCGAAGCACAAGTTATCTATGCACTTGTTATCGCTCTTATCGCACTTTATGCTAACCCATTTTTAGGTTAATTTTTAGCCCCAAATGGGGCTTTTATCCTACTGCGATCATGGTGGAATTGGTAGACACGCTATCTTGAGGGGGTAGTGCCGCTACGGTGTGCGAGTTCGAGTCTCGCTGATCGCACCATTTTAATACAATTATGATACAAAATATTACTCTATTCTTCATTGCCGCATTTTTTGAGATACTTGGATGTTTTGCTTTTTGGCTCTATTTTAGAAATGATAAAACTCATTGGTGGCTTGGGCTAGGAGCTGTTTCGCTTCTAATTTTTGCTTATATTTTAACCAAAATAGACGTCTCTCACGCTGGAAGAATTTACGCTATTTATGGTGGAATTTATATCATAAGCTCTCTTGTTTGGTTAGCTTTGGTAGAAAAAGAGAGCTTTAATATATGGGATATCTTAGGTTCGTTTTTAGCACTTCTTGGGGCTTTTGTGATATTTTTTGGAAACTCAAAAATAGATTAAAACCTTAAATCACAGATCAAATTACGATCAAAAATCAAACAACTCAGATAAAAATCCCTCTTTTTTCTTTTTCTTATATCCATCTTGATAATATTTATCGCTATATCTGCTATCTCTGTGGCCATTATATTCATCTTTATGATTTTGTTTGTCAAAATACTCTCTTTGGCTATTTTGTTTTGGCTCCACAGTGCCGCTTCTTTCTATAATCTTATCAAGCTCACCGCGATCAAGCCAAACTCCTCTACAAGATGGACAATAGTCTATCTCAACGCCTTGTCTATCACTCATCATAAGATTCTGATCTGTACAGACTGGACACTTCATTTCATCTCCTTAAAAATCAAATTTTATAAAATAATACCAAGAAATTTTTAACCAACGGATATAAAAGAATGATAGATATTTCCAGTATGTGGATATAAAATTTGAAAAAATGTAGTAAAATAACTCTATATCAGGAGATTTTATGGACTACAGAGATGAAATTTTAGAACTAATACTTAAAACAAAAACAAATTATGGTGAAATACAAACATATATAAAACCGCTTAGTTTTTACACGGCTATAAAGCCTACTGAGTTTTCAAATGTTATGTATGAGCCCTCTATCTGCGTGATAATCCAAGGTCAAAAAGCAGTAGGTTTTGGAAACGATCTTTATAGCTACGATCCCTACAAATACTTACTTTCGACCACATATATACCTGCAAAAATTCGCATAGAAAAAGCTTCAAAAGATAAACCCTACATCTCTGTAGTCGTAAAGCTCAAATCTGAAATTATATATGATGTTATAAAAGAAGTCGGGGATTTTAAGATACAAAATAAAAAAAATATCAAAAACGGACTATGTTTTAGCGAACTTGACAACGAACTTTTAGAAGCCATAACGAAGCTTGTTAGACTGACAAATAAACCAAAAAACGACGCCGAATTTCTTTCAAATTTAATTTTAAAGGAGATTATCTATATTATTTTAAAGCAAAATGGAGATTTGCTAAAACAGTATATTTTAGAAGGTAACCCAGAAAACCAAATTTCAAGAGCAATTATGGCTATAAAAAACAACTTTAATGAAAATATAAATATGAAAAAATTATCAAGAGAAATCGGTATCAGCGAGTCACTTTTATATCAAAATTTCAAAAAAATAACTTCATTAAGTCCTTTGCAATTTCAAAAAAAGATACGCTTAGAAGAAGCAAAAAACCTTCTCATATCTACAAATTTAGAAGCATCACAAATCGCTTTTAAAGTCGGCTACGAAAGCCCGTCTCAGTTTAGCAGAGAGTATGCAAGAATGTTTGGAATGCCGCCAAAAGCGCACTGTAGCTTTTTAAGAGATAGTATAAATTTGTAGAATCAGGCAATCAATATGGAATATTTTTCTATCCGAAAATCAAAAGAAACAGTATAATTATAAAGATAAAAATTCAGATCAAGGAGAGAGAAATGGTAAATTTTTCATATTATAACCCGACAAAAATAGAATTCGGAAAAGGTAAAGAAAATAGTATCGGCGAGTATTTGAACGAGTATGGCGCAAAAAATGTTTTGATACTTTTTGGCAGCGATAGAGTCAAAAAAGATGGACTTTTTGATAAAGCAACCGCGAGTTTAACTAAATTTGGTATCAAATTTAGCGAATTAGGCGGTATCATAAGCAATCCAGTTTTAAGTAAAGTCTATGAAGCTATAAATTTAGCTAGAAAAAACGGTGTAGATAGCGTGCTTGCCATAGGTGGCGGCTCTGTGTTAGACACTGCAAAAAGCGTAGCTGCTGGAGCAAAATATAGCGGCGATGTATGGGATCTATTTTTAAAAAAAGCGCCGATAAAAGATGCGCTTATGGTATTTGATATCATGACTTTAGCAGCAACTGGAAGTGAAATGAACTCATTTGCCGTTATAACAAACGAAGATACAAAAGAGAAAATATCCATAACTTCAAGCCTTGTAAATCCAAAAGTTTCAGTCATAAATCCAGAACTTATGAAATCAATCTCTAAAAACTACCTTGTATATTCGGCTGCAGATATCATCGCTCACAGTATCGAAGGGTATTTGACCGCAACTCATCATCCAGAGATCATCAGTAAATTAGTCGAAGCAAACATCTCAACTATCATCAAAACAACAGAAATTTTACTAGCAGATCCGGAAAACTATGACGCTAGAGCCGAGTTTGCATGGGCTGCGACCTGCGCACTAAATGGCACTACTTACGTTGGCGTGGGCGGTTACTCTTATCCAAATCATATGATAGAGCATTCCATCTCAGCGCTTTATGGCGTTCCACACGGCGCTGGACTTTCAGTCGTGATGCCTGCTTGGATGAAATGGTACAAAGATAAAAATAAAGCGCAATTTAGTAGATTTGCAAAAGTTATCTTTGGTAAAAACAGCGCAGATGAAGGTATAGAAGCCTTAAAAACATGGTTTGAAAAGATAGGAACTCCTACAAAACTAAGAGATTTCGGACTTGATATGAGTGTGAGCGATATCACTACTGCGGCGCTTCATCACGCAAAAGCCTTTGGTATAGCTGATATTTATACAAAAGATGTACTTGAAGAGATACTAAATTTAGCCTACTAAAATGATTTTGCACCAAATTCGGTGCAAAATATGCTACAATATCAAAAAAAATAAAAGAAATTTGATATGATACTTCCAAATGATCTACTACATAAATATAAATTTATAGGCGATGATGAGCTGATATTTTTAATATACGGCTCTGAAATAACGAATTTAAAATACCAAGCCAAATTTGAAAAAAATGCAATAATCTTTGTAAAAAATGGTAAAAAAATAGTTTATACAAGCAAAAAAGAGTATGGTATAAACTCTGGAGATATTCTTTTTCTGCCTTCAAAAAGTTATACTCTTAGCGATATAAAAGCAAAAAATGGATATGAGTCACTGATACTATTTTTCAGCGATGAACTACTTATAAAGCTTCTTAAAAAGTACAAAGTTTGCTTCCAAAAAGAGATAAAAACAGATAATTTCATCTGCTACATAAATAAAGACGAAACGCTAAAAAATATATTTTGCTCTTTGGAGTTATATAGTAAAAATGGTGTATTCGATAAAAATATAATAAATTTGAAGTTTGAAGAACTATTTTTATATATGCTAACATCTAAAAATGAGATATTTAACTCCTATCTAAGCAGTCTGGTAAAACTAAATTCTATCGATTTTAAAGCTATGTTTTTAGACGATATCGCTTTTAAAACCGTATTTGATATGGCAAACGCAGCAAAAATGGATATAAGTAGTTTTAGTAGGAAATTTAAAACACTGTTTAAAATCAGCCCAAAAGAGTGGATAGATGATAAAAGATTTGATCTAGCATTATATCTTATAAAAAACTCCGATAAAAATATAAATCAGATCTGTTCAGAGTGCGGATTTAGCTCACCTGCTTGGTTTATAGCTAGATTTAAAAAGAAATTTAACTTAACTCCAAATGAACTTAAAAAGTCAAATAACTTATATAATCTACCATAAAAATTATACAAATAATATCAAATTTCTTATATAATCTTTTTAAATTTAAATCAAATTTAAAAAGGAAAAACAGTGAAAAAAACATTAATCGCAATCAGCTGCACAGCATTGATAGCCCTAAGTTTGCATGCAAAGCCACAAATTCTAAAAGAGATAGGAGGATTTAGTCATCCAGAAAGCGTATTTGTCTATGATAGCAATATTTTTGTCTCAAACGTAGGTGAAAAGCTAGAGCCACTCGCTAAAGACGGTGACGGATTTATCTCAAAGCTGGATTATGATGGAAATACGTTGCAAAAAACTTTCATCAAAGATCTAAATGCGCCAAAAGGTCTATTTATAGAAGACGGCAAACTCTACGTTCTTGATATAGATGAGCTAAAAGTTTTTGACGTAAATAGCGCAAAGCCGGTATTTTCTATCAAAATTAACGGCGCGATATTTTTAAATCATATAACAAAACTAAACAAAACTGAGCTTCTCATCAGCGACACCGCAACAGGACTGATCCATAAAGTAAGTTTAGACAAAAAAACTTACGAAACATTTGCTTCTATGGACGTTGCGCGTGATGGAGGACCAAATGGAATGACATTGCTAAATGGCAAACTTTTCATCGCAGGTTATGATCCAAATGGCAAGATCGCAGCGATATTTGGCGAGTTTGACGGCAAAAATATCAAAGCAGTTGGTGAGCTAAAAGGCGCGTTTGATGGTTTGGTGAGCGATGAGAACGCAAATTTATACTTAAGCGACTGGAAAGACGCGAAAAACGGAGTCATCTACAAAATATCAAAAGATAAAAATGAAATCCTACAGCTACGTGGTTTGCAAGGTCCAGCAGATATGTTTTATGATGGAAAATATCTATTCGTACCAGAAATGGTCGGCGAAAAACTGCTTAAAATAAAACTATAATTATATATTCAAATATTTAGATAGATAAATATAATCAATTATCTATCTAAATTTATCCTAAACACCACTTTCTACTCACTCAAATTTAAATTTATCTTAATATGAGACTTAAATATAAAGTTTTTTATTATATAGTCGATAGGATTAATATATGTTACAAAAAAGGAGAAAAATATGAATAAATTTGTTTTAGGAGTTATATTCTTAGTTTCTACCCTATTTTCAGCAGATAATTTTACTTTTAAAAAAGTGAATAATCCAAAAGAATATTGTATCTAGATGATAATATGAACGTTATAATTGTTGATGTTAGAGCCTATTAAATAAATATTATAGGGTATAAATTTACCATATACACATAGATAAAGGAATTAAAATGAATATCAGCTCACTATCCACAAACGTATTTTATATAGATACAAACCAAACATTTTCAAAAAAACTAAATTTAAGAATAGACAACATAAATAAAGAAAATATAAGTGATAAATCTACAGATAAACTTACTGATAGATTTGGGCGAGAAGTAGAAACTACAGATTACTATGATTTTTATTACGGCGATATAAATATAGTCCAAAAATATGGAACCAAAACATATACAAAAGAAGAAGCATTAGAGCTTTTTATGGCAACTCAAACATATGGTATTTTAAATGGAGGGATGCATCATACGACGTATTCCAAGCAAGATTTATTGGCTAATAAGCCAGAAAACTATGCTAATAAAAACGAGATATATTATGTAAATTATCCGTCATCTGAAGCTGGATATTTTATGACCTCAGATCATTATAAATACAATGAAATTCCGCAAGACTACTACCTAAACTCCTACGCTAACTCAAATTTAATTGATACTAAATTTGGTAAAGCAGAGCTATTCTTAGATTTAGCAGGAGATAATGATAAACTTGGAGTAGGAAGCTTTAGTTCAAACTCACAGCTATTTAGATTTGATAGTGATAGTAATGGAATAATAGATAAAAACGATACCTACTTTGATAAACTAAAGATAAGAGCTTATGATAAAGAAGGTAATGAAGTTATAAAACAGCTAAGTGAAGTAGTTGATTATATAGATCTAAGAGACTTCATAGATACTAAAAGTAATGCTATAAAAAAATGGAAAGAGAGTGTAAAAGATTATGGCTGGGATGAAAATACATATAAAGAGCAACTAAATCACATAAGTTCATACAATCCATACTTTATATTTAAACCTGAAATCAGATATGAAAGTATGAGTGAAACTGATCTAAAAGAACTTTCTAAACTAGCTAATGATGATGGCTGGATAGATGTTACAAACTTACAAAGCTCTATAGGACTTGCTTATGCTAAAAAAGGAGTTAATGGAAGTTATAGACTTGAGGAGTTAAACTATTCAAGATACGATACAACAAATTTTTCTTTTAATAACTCATATGACCCAAAAACTGGGCAGTATTTTTGGAGAGGCGAGGACTCTTACCAAAATCAGCAATACACTAGATTTATAAATTTATACAATGATTATATGAGCGAACTTAAAAACAGAGATAGCTATATGACAGGTCTAAGCGACGAAGAAAAAGAAAAATATCAAAATGTAAAATCAAGCGTTATGATAGCCGTAGAAAGAGACTTCACATCTGCGACTGGCCTAACATTCACCTTAGATAACTTACAAAAAGTAAAAGATAGCTTTGAAAAAGATAGATATGCTACTGCAAATATGCTTATAGACACTGATATATTAACAGCTATAAAAATAAATAAAAATGGAACATTTACTCTTAAGTTTAATAGCGGAAGAGAGTTTGTAGTAGATAAACTATATAAAGACACAGGCAAAGTATTTGAAGCTGGCATAGAACTAAACTTATCAGAGTTTATGGATGAAAAAGATCTAAACCAAATGGATTTTAGTGTAAGCGCAGCTAAAGTAAGAAATAGCTCAGGAGAGATAGAACTTATATCTTTAAAAGATCTTGGTGTTGAGATGATAAAGAAACTAGCTAATGGAAGATATAAGTTATTTACTGATATACAAAACAACAAAAGCATAACAGTAAGTGATATCTATACTAAATATATATTTGGTGATTCAAATTTGAATAATTTAAATAATTCGAATTCTATAAATAGTTTAAATTTAAATAATTCAAACAAAACCATAGATGAGAAAGATAAATTCTATCCAAAACCTCTTAGAGTTTGGGCGTGAGCTGTAAATTTGTTTATATTTAAATAAATTTTAAGCAAACATCCAGCTTATTTGAATTTAAATATAAGCCTTGCATCAAAAAATTGTCAAAAAGTTACATTATCGATAAAAAAAATATTTTTTTATCGCCGTAAAAGTATTTAAAAGAAAAAATTTGTTAAACTAACCATATTTAAATAGAAGGTTTTATAAATGATAGAAAAGTTTTCTAAAATCGGCTTTGTTCTTGCAATGGCAGGAAGCGCCGTAGGACTTGGAAACGCTTGGAAATTCCCAACTATGGTTGGAAATAACGGCGGTTCGGCATTTATCTTACTTTATGTTTTACTAACTCTTGGTATAGCAGTAGTTGTTTTTTTAGCAGAACTTGCTATAGGAAAACTCGGTGAAACAGATATAGTAGGCTCTCTTTACAAACTAGCACCAAAACACAAAAAGCAGTGGAGTTTGGCTGGATTTTTTATGATAACTGCTGTGCTTATAGCTTCATTTTATATGATAGTTATAGGATGGATTTTAAAATACATATTTATGAGTTTTAGCACTCTTCCTGCTGACGCAACTGCGGCTGGCGCGGCGTTTGGGAATTTAATCACAAATGATTTTATAAGCGTATTTATATGTTTTACGATAGTGTTTTTACTAGTTTTTTATGTAGTATCAAAAGGTATAAAAAGCGGTATAGAAAGACTAAATATTTGGATGATGCCATCGCTATTTGGACTACTCGTGCTGTTGCTTTTATACTCTATATTTCAAAGTGGAGGATTTGTAAGTGCGGTTCAGTTCTTGTTTATTCCAGATTTTAGCAAACTTTTAAATCCTAATATAATACTTCAGGCCTTAGGACTTGCATTTTTCTCTATGTCTATGGGTGTAGGAACTGTTGCTACATACGCTGCTAGTCTTCCAGATGGAACAAATTTGATAAAATCAACTTTCTCTATAGTATCTATAAATATTTTAATCGGTATAATGATGGGACTTGTAGTATTCTCATTTATACCTATACAAGATGGTCAGCCAGCCAGTGAAGGAGCTGGACTCATTTTTGTTTCGCTAACATCTTTATTTGCTCAAATGGGAGTTGTAGGAAATGTTTTATCAGTAGCATTTTTTATATCTTTACTTTTTGCTGGTATAACCTCAGCTGTTTCTATGATCGAACCATTTACGCTTTATCTTATAAATAAATTTAAAATATCTAGAAAAATGTCAATAACTTTTATAGGAATCTTAGTTTATATTCTTGGAATATGTTGTATATTATCATATTATGGAGCTACATCTGCTTCATTTTCTCTTCCAAAAGAGATTTTTGCTACTCAAAAACCAGTTCCGTTTTTTGACGTGCTGGATTTTATGACTTCAAATGTGCTTATGCCGATTGGAGCATTAACATTTAGTATTTTTGTTGGTTGGATTTTAAAACGAGATGGACTATATATCTTATTTTCAGGATTTATTAGTAAAACTTGGTTTGAAATTTGGTATTTTGCGCTTCGTTTTGTCGCACCGATCGCGATAATAGCTATCGGAGTTTATCAGCTAATTAATAAGCTTAATTAATATCTAATATTGTAAAAAGGAAAATAAATGGCAAAGAAATTTATAGATGTGATGGACACCACATTTCGTGATGGTTTTCAATCAGTCTTTGGTGCTAGAGTCTTGATGGATGACTTCTTACCCGCGGTTAGCGCGGCAAAAGAAGCCGGTATAAACCACTTTGAATTTGGCGGTGGGGCTAGATTTCAAAGTTTATATTTTTATCTAAACGAAGATGCGTTTTTAATGATGGATAAATTTAGACAAGCAGCGGGAAATGATGCAAATCTACAAACTCTATCAAGAGGTGTAAATACAGTAACTCTTGATACTGGAAGTCGTGAGTTAGTCGATCTGCACGCAAAATTATTTGCAAAACACAACACAAATACCATTAGAAATTTCGACGCGTTAAACGACGTAAAAAATCTTCAATATAGCGGTGAAAGAATAGTTCATCACGGCTTAAAGCATGAAGTCGTCGTTACTATGATGGATCTTCCACCAAACTGCGAAGGAGCTCACGACGCTGCATTTTACGAGAAATGCTTAAGAGATATTTTAAACTCAGATATCAAATTTCATAGCGTTTGTTTTAAAGATGCTAGTGGTACAAGCAGCCCTGAAAAAGTATATCAAACTATAAAAATGGCTAGAAAACTGCTTGGCGACTCCGTGCATTTGCGTCTTCATACTCATGAAACTGCGGGAGTTAGCGTAGCTTGTTATTTGGCTGCTCTTGAAGCTGGAGCAGACGGTATAGACTTAGCTGCATCTCCAGTAAGCGGCGGAACAAGTCAGCCAGATATCCTTACTATGCTTCATGCCGTAAAAGGTAAAAACTATGATCTTGGCGGACTTGATGTAGAAAAAATCCTAAAATACGAAGATGTACTACACGGCTGTTTAAAAGACTACTTTATGCCGCCTGAAGCTACTCAAGTAAGCCCTCTGATACCGTTTTCCCCTATGCCTGGCGGCGCACTTACAGCAAATACTCAGATGATGAGAGACAACAACATACTTGATAAATTCCCAGCAGTCATAAAAGCTATGAGAGAAGTGGTAGAAAAAGGCGGATACGGTACAAGCGTAACTCCTGTTAGTCAGTTCTACTTCCAACAAGCGTTTAATAACGTGATATTTGGGCCATGGAAAAAAATAGCAGAAGGTTATGGAAAAATGGTTCTTGGATATTTCGGTAAGACTCCAGTTGCGCCACATCAAGATATAGTAGAACTTGCTAGCAAGCAATTAGAACTTGAGCCTACAAATGAGAGTGCTATAGATATCGCAGACAAAGACGAAACAAAATCACTTGCCTATACAAAAGCAATCCTTGAAAAAGAAGGAATCGAGCAAACTGAGGAAAATATCTTTATAGCCGCTGCTTGCAAAGAAAAAGGAGTTGCTTATCTAAAGGGCGATGGTAAAGTTATGGTTCGAAAAATAAGCAATATGCCTAAACCTGCGCTAAATCAAACAGCGACTAAAACAAAATCAGAAGCAAACAAATATAGCATAGTAGTAAATGGTAGCAAGTATAATGTTGAAGTTTCTGATGGATTTGATAACTTTGAAATCAAATCAGTAACTCCAGTAACTAACAAACCAGCTCAAACTACAGAGAAAAAAGATAAGTCAAAAACAGAACAAAGCAGTGAAATATCCAGTAGCAATGGATCAAACGAGATAAGAGCTACAATGTCTGCTGGAGTATTTAAAATACTTGTAAAAGTTGGAGATACAGTCGGCAAAGGTCAAACAGTTGTGATACTAGAGGCTATGAAAATGGAAATACCAGTTGAATCGCCAAGCGCTGGAGTAGTAAGCGAAATACTTATAACTCAAGGTCAATCAGTAGATGATGGACAGATATTGATAAAATTATAACCCTAAAAAAGCCATTTGTGCATAGTGTGCAGATGGCTGCTTTTTAAATTTTGAAATTTATTATCTAAAATATACAAAATAAAAGAGATATTAAGCAAAAAATTACTAAAATTCATATAGACTTCAATTAATAAATATTTCAAGAGGTATAACCATGATAAAGGATGTAGATAAGCTAGGACTTAAGGATATAAAAGAAATTTATCATAATTTAAGCTATGACAAACTCTTTGAACACGAAAAAGCAAATGGTGAAGGATATATTACAAATAGCGGAACTTTCGGTGTGGATACCGGTATATTCACGGGCAGAAGCCCAAAAGATAAGTACTTCGTTAAACAAGACCCGAGTCAAAAATATATAGCTTGGGGAAAAGTAAATAAGCCTATTGGCAAAGAAATCTTCGACAAACTACTACACAAAGCACAACAACAATTAAGCGGTAAAAATATATATATTCAAGATGCGTATTGCGGTTCTAGTTTAGCTAGTAGAAAAAGCGTTAGATTTGTAACAGAAATAGCGTGGCAAGCTCATTTTGTAAAAAATATGTTTATCCGCCCAAGTCAAAACGAACTAGCTGAGTTTAAACCTGATTTCGTGGTGTATAATGCTTGCAAGTGTGTTGATGATGATTATAAAGAAGATGGACTAAACTCAGAGGTATTTGTAGTATTTAATATAGAAGAAAATATAGCCGTCATAGGTGGAACTTGGTATGGCGGAGAGATGAAAAAAGGTATATTTTCTATGATGAACTACTGGCTTCCTTTGGAAAATAAACTCTCTATGCACTGCTCGGCAAATGTCGGTAAAGACGGTGATACTGCGCTATTTTTCGGACTTAGTGGCACCGGAAAAACAACTCTTTCAACAGACCCAAACAGAGCTTTAATAGGTGATGATGAACATGGCTGGGACGATGAGGGGGTATTTAACTTTGAGGGCGGCTGCTATGCAAAATGTATAAATTTAGATCCAAAAAGCGAACCTGAAATTTATGCAGCTATAAAAAAAGACGCACTTTTAGAAAATGTTTGTTGTGATGGGTGTGGCTGCGTGGATTACGGTGATGCTAGCAAAACAGAAAATACAAGAGTAAGCTACCCTATAGAACATATAGAAAATCACGAACCGAGCTTAAAAGCAGGTCATCCAAAAAATATCATATTTTTAACAGCAGATGCATTTGGCGTACTTCCTCCTGTTTCAAAACTCACAAAAGAACAAGCTATGTACTACTTTTTAAGCGGATACACTGCAAAAGTAGCAGGAACAGAGCGTGGAATTACCGAGCCTCAAGCAACATTTTCAGCTTGCTTTGGCGAACCATTTATGCCTCTTCATCCAACAGTTTATGCAAGACTTCTTGGAGAAAAGATCGACAAACATCAAGTAAATGTGTATCTAGTAAATACAGGTTGGAGCGGCGGCGCTTATGGTGTCGGCAAAAGAATGAGTATAAAAGCTACTCGCGCTTGTATAAATGCGATACTTGATGGAAGCATAAAAAAATGCGAATTTGAAAACTTTGATAAATTTAATCTTTCTATTCCAAAAGAGTTAGACGGCGTAGAAACAAAACTTTTAAATCCTATAAATACTTGGAATGATAAAACTCAGTATTTGGCAGCTAGAGATAAACTAGCAAATATGTTTGTGGAGAATTTCAACAGATATGAAGATGTAGAAGAAGGCGTGCAATTCGCAAAAGCCGGTCCGACAAATTAGACTTATACGAAATTTCCGTGACTATTTTTAAATTTAGTTACGGAAATTTATCTATTAAATTTAAAAATTAAATTACCTTTTAAAATAAATAATGTTACAATAATCTCTTTTTTGATCAATAATAAATTTACATAGAAGCAAGGTAAGCATATTGACAGCGATAACTGCTTTTAGAGAAATTAACTATCAAAAATATATTTGCTAATGACAATTTTTTGTATAAAAAAGATATTTACTGGTAACAACATTTGTTTTAAATTTAAAACATAAAAAAAGGAAACTTATGCAAAAGATGTGGGAAGGTCGATTTAGCGAGAGTAGCAGCGAACTTTTAGAAGCTTTTAACGCCTCAATCGAATTTGATAAAGAGTTGTATAAACAAGATATCGCTGGTTCAATAGCTCATGCCAAAATGTTAGGAAAATGTGGTATTTTAACTTCTGAACAATCACAAAAAATCATAAACGGACTGCAACAAGTAAAAAGCGAAATAGATAACTCTGAGTTTGAATTTAAAATAGAAGATGAAGATATACATATGGCAGTTGAAAAGCGACTATCTGAGATCATAGGCAAAGAGCTTGGCGGTAAGCTTCACACAGCAAGAAGTAGAAATGATCAAGTGGCTCTTGATTTCAGACTTTTTGTGCAAGAGCAAAGCGTTGTGATTTCAAATTTAATATTAGACTTAATAGCTGTTTTAAAAGATATCGCCACTGAACATAAAAATACTTTAATGCCGGGTTTTACACATCTTCAGCACGCTCAACCAATCAGCCTTGCGTATCATTTATTGGCTTATGCTTTTATGTTTAAAAGAGATTACGAAAGGCTGATTTGCTCTTACCAAAGGAATGACTTAAGTCCTCTTGGCTCATGCGCACTTGCCGGAACTCCTCATCATATAAACCGAAAAATGGTGGCTGAGGAGCTTGGATTTAAAGATATCACGCAAAATGCTATGGATAGCGTGAGCGATAGAGATTTTGCTCTTGAACTTCTTTTTAATATAAGCCTTATATTCACTCATACATCAAGACTTTGCGAAGAGCTTATACTATGGAGTAGCAGCGAGTTTAGATACATTACTATAAGTGATAAATTTAGCACCGGCTCAAGCATAATGCCACAAAAGAAAAATCCCGATGTTGCAGAGCTTATAAGAGGAAAAACAGGTAGAGTGTATGGAAATCTCATTTCGCTTTTAACCGTTATGAAAGCTCTTCCACTTGCTTATAATAAAGATATGCAAGAAGACAAAGAATGCGTATTTGACAGTGTTAAAACTGCTATAAACTCTCTTATCATACTTAAAGAGATGTTAAAAACAACTACTTTTAATAAAGATTTTATGTTAAAAGCTTGTAAAAACGGTCACCTTAGTGCTACTGATTTGGCAGATTATTTGGTAAGAAATTTAGATATTCCATTTAGAGAAGCTCATTTTATCACCGGCAAATGTGTGTCATTGGCTGAAAAACTTGGCAAAGATATAAGTGAGCTTAGCTTAGATGAACTAAAAAGTATCCACTCAGATATCAAAAGTGACGCTTTAGAAGTTTTAAAACTAGAAAACTCAAAAGAAGCTAGGCAGTCTCTAGGCGGCACTAGCAATAAAAGCGTCGATACGCAATTAAACGAACTAAATTTGTTTTTAAATTTAAAAATATAATGTATAAATCACACTCTTTGCTAAGCGGAGTGTGAAATCAATTTTTTAAATTTATAAAAAATTTTATAACTAAATATTATTATTAATGGTATTGATTATCGATAAAGCTATATTAAGCTGACTTGGATATAATTTAAAAATAATTTGCTAATTTAAAGAGGTAAAAATGGATTTATCTAAATTAGAAATAAATCAAAAAGCTATACTTACTGGGATAAGCGGACTGCAAAATACAAAAAGAAGGCTTAGGTCATTTGGACTAGATATCGGATCTCAGATACAAATCAAACAAAAAAGCATAACAAATTCAAACATAGAGATACTAAGCAAACACGGTTTAATAGCTTTAAGAAAGAATGAGGCAAAAATGCTCAGCTGCGAACTGTTGGCTGAAAAATGAGCAAACAGTTTGTAATAGCTCTTGTAGGACAACCAAATGTAGGTAAAAGTCAGTTTTTAAGCTCTATCAGCGGCGCAAATCCAAAAATCGGAAATTTCGCAGGCGTAACAGTAGAAAAATACGAAGCTACACTTGTAAAAGGCGATATCGTTTTAAATTTCATAGATCTTCCGGGGCTTTATAGTATGGACGATTTTTCAAAAGACGAGAGCGTTGCAAAAGATTTTTTGATGAAAAGCAAATACGATATGATATTAAATATCGTAGATTCCACAAATTTAGAAAGAAATTTATTTTTAACTTCTGAGCTTATGGCGCTTGGCAAAAAGATGGTCGTCGCTTTAAATATGGACGATGAAGCCAAAAGCGAAGGCATAGAGATAGACGACAAACATTTAAGCAACATACTAAACATACCCTCCATTAAAATATCATCGGTAAAAAAGACAAATTTAAATAGTCTATTAGATACTATCATCGATATTCTCTCAAAACCATACTCTCCAAACAAACTCAAATTTAGCGATCAAATCGAAGAAGAGCTGATATATCTAGCACAAAAAATCGATGAAGTTGGATTTAAAAAAGATGAAATTTGCTCAAGACAAGCGGCGATACTGTTTTTACTAGAAGATAAGAAATTCTACACGCTGTCTCACGAAGATCCAAAAATACTACTTTTGATACCTGAGATAAAAAAGGTATTTGATGATATAAAACAAAAAACGCAAAATAGCTCCATAGAAGACGTGCTCATCGACGAATACCACTCATTTGCGAAAGGCGCGGCCTTAGAAACTCAAAATATAAAAGCCGGTAAAAACACAGATATCACAAAAAAGATAGATAGCATACTTATACATAGATTTTTCGGGTTACCTATATTTTTATTTTTTATGTGGTTGCTGTTTCAAGCTACATTTACTCTTGGTGAAGTTCCGATGAAGTATATAGAAATGGTGTTTGCGTGGTTTGGAAATAGCATAGCTGCAAATTTAAATGATGATATGCTAAAATCCATAATTGTAGATGGTATCATCGCTGGAGTCGGCACAGTGATACTATTTTTACCAAACATCATCATTTTATTTTTAGGTATAGCGCTTTTAGAAACAACTGGATATATGGCAAGAGTTGCGTTTTTGCTAGATGGATTTTTTCATAAATTCGGGCTTCACGGCAAAAGTTTCATACCGCTAGTTACGGGATTTGGCTGTTCTATCCCTGCGTATATGGCGGCGCGCACTCTAAAAAGTCAAAAAGATAGACTTCTTACTATGTTTATCATAGGATTTATGAGTTGTGGAGCTAGACTTCCTGTATATGTGCTGTTTGCCGGAGCATTTTTCAAACCAGAAAACGCAGGAAATGTACTATTTTTCATCTATATATCAGGCGCTCTTTTAGGACTAATGGCAGCTAAAGTTTTACGCATTTTCGTTTTTAAAGGCAATGATGAACCATTTGTTATGGAAATGCCAAAATACAGACTCCCAAGCGTAAAACTCATCTGGCTTACCATATACTCAAAATCTATGATGTATTTAAAAAAAGCTGGTACTTTTATACTAGCAGCTTCCATTTTAGTCTGGTTTGTAAGTACTTTTCCGCAAAATCCCAACATAGAAGAGAAATACCAACAACAAATTCAAGCAGCCTCCAACGACGAGTTAAAACTAGAGCTTACTCATCAAAAAGATCAAGAACTTATGGAAAATACATATCTAGGAATGTTTGGTAAAGCCATAGAACCAGTATTTGCACCACTTGGTTTTAACTGGAAAATGTCTGTTGCTACAGTAAGTGGGCTTGCGGCAAAAGAAGTCATCGTTTCTACTTTAGGAGTTTTATACTCTTTAGGTGGAGAAGTTAGTGAAAACAACACTACTTTACAGCAAACATTATCTAAAAGCATACCGTTTGCTTCAGCTATGGCGTTTATAGTATTTGTTATGGTATATCTGCCTTGTTTAGCCGCAACAGCGGTATTTTCAAAAGAAGCAGAAAGCAAAAAATACACGTTTTATCTTGTAACCTTTACGTTTTGCACTGCTTGGATGCTCGCATTTATCACGTATAAAGTTATAACTTTTTTGAATATAGCGTGATCTAGTCGCTATTTAAAAGAGATTTATTTTTAAATTTAGCTTGCAGTACGTGAGTCGCACTCTTTGCGACTACGCTACAAAACTGCTTTTATATTTTTTAAATTTATGGGAAAAATTTGAAACTATTTGATCTTATGGCGAAATTTCGGTTTTAATCTGAAGTATGTCATGATAATGCCGCTTAAAGCTATCAAAGCACCAAAAAACGATACTACGCAAAATACAAACTCACCTATATTACCAAAAAATCTCCCCGAATGAAGTGCTAAAATAGTCATACTAACTTTTTTTTGCTCACTAATTTGCATAGCAGCATTTGCTTCTTTGAATTTACCATTAGTTGTTATCTGGGCTGATTTTTTCGAACCTTGACTTTCATACGAAAACGTATAAACACTCTCTTTGATTTGAGTTACGCTTAAGCTTTGATTGTAGTCTTTGAAATGCTCTTTAAATTTACTTAAAACTATGGTAAAATCATCTTTTGAAAAACTATTTTCTATGATATTTGTCTCTTTCTTATGAGCCATTTTTGCTCCACTACTAGGAACGCCAAAAGCTCTATTTGTCAAGCTATTTATCCATTCATACGACCAATAAAGCCCACTTAAACAGATGAAAAGAAAAATAAGCCCGAAAATCACTCCAAAAACAGCGTGAAATTTATAAAAAATAATCTCTTTTTTGGACTTCAAATTTATACTTAAACTCTTAAAAAAAGAGTATTTCAAGCGCGGAAGATAGATATGAAAACCACTTATTGCTAAGATCATAAAACCTATAGTAGTGAGCGCAACTATGTTTTTACCAAGCTTTTGTAAATCAAATTCGCTAAAAAGCAACCACCTATGAAGTTGCCTAACAAAACGGTTAAACTTAGTACCGTAGTCCTGCCCTAGAATTTCTCCCTCGCTAGAGACAAAAAGCGTTAAATTCTCTTTTTCTTTTACTGTTTGTATAGTGTAAAATTTTCTATTTTTCTCATCAAATTTTACCGCAACTATATCTAAATTTGGATTTTTATCTCTAAAGTTTGATAACAAATTCTCAAAATCAAGACTTAGAATTTCGCTTTTCGTCTCTTTTAGCGTGACTTGGTTTATTAAATTTGCGATTTGCTTGTCATAAGAGATAAGAGATAAGAGATAAGAGATAAGAGATAAGAGATAAGAGATCCGCTAATAGCAACCAAAATTAGCGGGATACAGATCATAAATCCTAAAATCAAATGCAGATTAAAAATATATTTTTTCTTTTTAAAAAACAAAAATTTTTCCTTTAAGTAAAACTATCATAAAACCAGAAATTTGGAGCCTTTAAAAGCTCCAAAATTTAAAAATGAGATTAAAAATCCGCTCTTACAGTTAGCCAGAAATTTCTTCCTGGAATCATTCTTTGGTAGTTATTTGTATAACTTTTACCATTATTATAAGCTACATAATCCACAAAATCTTTATCTAGCAAGTTATTTACAACCGCTCCAACAGTAATACCGTTTTTAAATTTATAGTTCGTTCCTAGATCAACTATATGCTTAAGTATGATATTATTTCACTTCTAAATTTCCCATCATTCCTAAATCCTCATGCTCTAGGATATGACAATGAAACATTCTAGTTCCAACAAAATCTTGCTTCATTCTAAGTCTTATCTCTTCATTTGGTCTAACATTGATTGTATCTCTTAATGCTCTAAATTCCGGTTTTGATACAACGTTATTTAGTTTTGAGCTAACAACTTCAAATTGGGTTCCATGTATGTGAAACGGATGATCCATATCTGAGTTATTACTTATCGCCCACTCTTCCACCACTCCAACTTTAGAAATTAAATCAGTCCTATTTAAATCATAGGTCTTTGAATTTATTAAAAACATTGATGCAAGAGCTGTTTTGATCTCATTGTCATCTTGAGAATTCATTATTTGCATCATTTTTGCGTGATTTTCACTCATAATTATTTCTTTAAAGCTTTTAGGCTCTTCTAATATTGGAAATTCTCTTAACTTATCTGGAATAATAATATCTTTACTATCTAAGATAATATCAGCTAAAAATACTGTTTTTGGCTCTTCTTGTATCATCATTTTATCTCTATTATAATATAAACTTTCAAGCTTAAACTTACCGCTTTTACTGCTTTGTATTAATACTTCAACTCTCGAAGCTGGAGTTAAAAATATCTCATCTTTATAAATAGGTTTTTGAATCAGCCCTCCATCAGTTCCTACTAATATAAATTTTGCTCCATGTATTTTTAATCTCAAGTATCTTGCAGAAGTAGCATTATAAATTCTTATACGTTCATTTGTGGCTAAGTGTATTTTAGGTTTATACTGACCATTTATTAAAACAAACTCACCCTCTCTTCCATTTAGCCAATCAATTAAATTATTATTTGGAATTTGGGCATTCTCATCAAGTCTTAAATCGCTTATCATCAAATCTTTTTCTGCTAAATTACTTAAAGCATCTTGCTTAGACTTAACAACAAAAGCTCCGGCCAAACCCATAAAAACCTGTTTTGAAGCAATGTGGTGAGGATGAGGATGATACCAGTATGTTCCAGCACTACCAATAGGTAAATTAAAGCGATATACTCTTTCTTCACCAGCTAAAATATGATCATGTGGATTACCATCTTGTTCTGGAGGTACAAGCAGTCCATGCCAATGAATAGTTGTAGGCTCATTTAGTCTATTTTTAACTAAAATTTCTACACTATCGCCTTCAAAAACCTCAATTTTTGGTGCGGGCATTGTACCGTTATATGTATATACTTTAGTCTTTTTGCCATTAACTATCTCTAATTGATTTTCAGTAATTTGCAAAGTTGCTTTAAATGTATTTTTTGTTTTACTTTCATTTTTAAGCAAAGGCAGAGCTTTTAGAATTTGATTTTGCGGAAAATATTTTTCATCAAGAAGCTTTAAATTATTTGAAGCAAAGTCAATAAAAGATGTATCGATATTTAACATACTATCATTGACGTTCATCATTTCATGGTGCATACCAAAATGATTCATTTTATTTGCATATGCATTGCAAATACTAACTAATCCTAAGGCATTTAGCTTTAAAAATGTTCTTCTATTCATAAGAAACTCCTATTATTAAATTTGCATTGTTTGATATTTTAACTAATAAATTTGTATAAAACTAAAATAAAAAATAATCTTTACCGACTTTCAAAACTCTAACTTTTATGATAGGTCATATCACTTCAAATTTGATTTAAATGATACTATATATCATTTAATAATACATTAAAATTAATCTAGTATAATTTTAAAACAGAAATATTTCAAGGAGCATATATGCAAAAAAGAGGACTTGCCGCAAAAGTATCATTTGGAGTATCCATATTATTTATGATTCTACTTGTGGTCTTAACATATATAAACTATTCAAATTCAAAGGTAAATACAACCGGGCTTCTATCAAGCGAAAGAGCAAAATCTATACAAGCTGGTAGAATATTATTAAATACACAGTTTAAAAAAAGCCACTGTAGGTATTGAGAATTTAGTAAAGCTATTTAGCTCAAATAACTACAATTATCAAGAAGTTGAAAATATACTCAAAAATATCAATAACTCAATGGACTTTGAAGCAATGTATATAGCATATCAAGATAACGGAATGATCGTAGCTTCAGATGGAAATTCTGGACTTCCAACTGCTCAGTACGATCCTAGAAAGCAAAACTGGTATCAAGAAGCAGCAAATTTAAGAAAAACGTTAATTACAGAACCGTATATCGACAACGTAACAAAAAAACAGATAATAACAGCAGCGACTCCTTTTTATAAAGACAACAAACTACTATACGTAGTAGGTGCGGATTTTACAATTGACGTACTACAAAAAGAGTTTAATGAACTAGGGAACGCTGAAGGAGCATATATGCTTTTAATGGATAAAAATGCAAAACTGATAATACATCCAAATAAAGATTTTGTAGGAAAAACATTAAATGCTACAAAAGAAATTCTAAAAAATTATAAAGCTAACAATATAGACCAATACGGTAGGCTTCCTTACACCCACGAAGATGGATCTAAAAAGCTCGGTAGATGCGTTCCATTTGGAATAAATGATTGGATTATTTGTAGCAATGTAGATATAAATTTTTTCAGTAAAAAGACTGATGATATACTTTATAAAAATATTATCATATCTATAACATTTATTATATTAGCAACACTAATAATATATCTTTTAGTAAAAAGATTTTTAAATCCTATACAAATTATCCAAAACGGCCTCAAAGACTTCTTTGACTTCTTAAACCATAAAAATGATAATCCTAAAGCTATAAATTTAAAATCAAACGATGAGTTTGGAGTTATGGCTAAACTTATAAATGAGAATACATCTATTATAAAAGATTCTATGGAACAAGATAATAAAGCAGTAACAGAGTCTTTAGAAAAAGCAAATGAAGTTGAGAATGGAAATTTAAAAGCTAGAATAAATACTATACCATCTTCACCAGGACTTGAGAAGTTAAGACAAGTATTAAATAAGATGATGGATACATTAGAAAGAAAGATAGGATCTGATATAAATGTTATCCAACAAACATTTGATAGCTTTAAAGAGTTAGACTTTACTTCAAGAATACCAAATGCTAAAGGTGAAGTTGAAAAGGTTACTAATCTTTTAGGAGATGAGATAGCTAAGATGTTAAAAGATAATCTAGCTCAAGCTAATAATCTTAAAGAAAAAGCAAATAGTCTAAAAGGTTATGTAGAAAACCTAAATGATAGTGCAAGAAGTCAAGCTAACTCACTTCAAGAAAGTGCAGCTGCAGTTGAAGAGATGAGTAGTTCTATGAGCTCTATAAATGAAAGAGCAGGAGATGTTATAAAACAATCAGAAGATATAAAAAGCATTATAACAATAATCAGAGACATAGCAGATCAAACAAACTTACTAGCATTAAATGCAGCCATAGAAGCAGCTAGAGCTGGAGAGCACGGACGTGGATTTGCAGTTGTTGCAGATGAAGTAAGACAACTAGCTGAAAGAACAGGAAAATCTCTAGCAGAAATTGAAGCAAATGTAAATATCTTATCTCAAGGAATCAATGAGATGAGTCAAAGCATAAATGAGCAAACTGAAGCAATTAATCAGATAAATGAAGCTGTTGCTACTGTAGATGAACAGACTAAACAAAATGTTGCTATAGCTCAAAATAGTAATAAGATAACTAATGAGGTAGAGAGTATAGCAAATGAAGTATTTAATGAGGTTAATAAAAAGAAATTTTGATTAAACTAAGCACTTCATCTCTGTCTGATGTAACGATAGTATAGATAGTAATTTGACGGTTTAACTTATCGATGTGAAGTTGATTTGATACAAATCTTTGATAAGTTTGCCGTCATAATTTTCATACAGTCATATATTTATAAGTTTGCTTATCGATTCAGTTTAGTATTACATAGTTAAATTTAAACTCTAAGTTTTTTTCTACTCTTTTTTTAAATTTATTCTTATTAAAAATTACCTTATATTATTTTAGTAATAAATTTTTATTATT
The DNA here is from genome assembly GCA_000495505.1 of Campylobacter fetus subsp. testudinum 03-427. Taxonomy (NCBI): domain Bacteria; kingdom Pseudomonadati; phylum Campylobacterota; class Epsilonproteobacteria; order Campylobacterales; family Campylobacteraceae; genus Campylobacter; species Campylobacter fetus. Next base: position 1,302,540 of record CP006833.1, read on the forward strand.
AGTTTATTTGATATAATTTAAACTTAAATATATTATTTATTGGAGAAATACAATGAAAAAAAGTATAGCTACAAAAGTATCTGGTGGAGTATCACTACTCTTTATAGTATTGCTTGCGATTCTAAGTTATATAAATTATTCAGATTCAAAAGCAAACACAACCGAATTATTAGTAAATGAGAGAACAAAGGTCGTTCAATCAGCCGAATCATTACTAAAAACACAATTAGGTGATGATATTAATGCTATATACAATTTATCCAAACTACTTGGCACAAATAACTATAGCAATGACGAGGTAGGAACCATACTAAAAGCCATAGAAACCTCTTCAAACTTTGACTTGATATTTGTCGGTTATGAAAATGACGGTATGATGATACGTTCAAATGGGAATTCTCACTTGCCTACAAATAAATACGATCCTAGAAAACGATCTTGGTATGAAAAAGCTGTTAAAGAAAATAAAACCATTATTTCAGATCCTTATGTCAGTGTCACCACACAAAAGCTAAGCATTACAGTTGCAGCTCCTATATATTCAAATAACAAATTAATAGGCGTTGTCGGTGCAGATACGGCTATAGACGCATTGAGCAAAGAGTTTATAGAAATAGGAAATGCCGAAGGTGCATACGCACTTTTGATAGATAAAAACGCAAAAGTGATTATGAGTCCAACAAGTGAGTACATAGGTAAAACACTAAATTCATCAAAAGAAATTATACAAAAAATTCAAAATAAAGATTTTGATCAATATGGTAGAATAAGTTATACCCACGAAAATGGTTCTAAAAAACTCAGTAAATGTATAGATTCATCTATAAATGACTGGATAATTTGCAGCGCTATCGATGTAGAGTTTTTCAAAAAAAAGACAGACGCTATATTTTATAAGCATATCATACTTTCTATTATATTTGTGATCTTTACATTGATTACTGTTTTACTACTAGCTAAGAGACTATTAAAACCTACAGATAATATAGTATCTGGCCTCAAAGACTTCTTTGACTTCTTAAACCATAAAAATGATAATCCTAAAGCTATAAATTTAAAATCAAACGATGAGTTTGGAGTTATGGCTAGTCTTATTAATTCTAATATAAGCTCTATAAAAGAGTCTTTAGATAAAGATGCTAAAGCAGTAGAAGAAGCATTGATTAGAGCTAGTGAAGTTGAAAAAGGAAATCTAGGAGCTAGAATAATGCATGAGCCAGACTCTCCTGGACTTAAGAAGTTAAAAGATGTATTAAACAGTATGTTAAATACTCTTCAAGGAAAGATAGGATCTGATATAAATGTTATTCAAAAAACATTTGATGATTTTAAGAATCTTGATTTTACTTCTAATATACCAAATGCTAAAGGTGAAGTTGAAAAGGTTACTAATCTTTTAGGTAATGAGATAACTAAGATGTTAAAAGATAATTTAAACCAAGCTAACAATCTTAAAGAAAAAGCAAATAACTTAAAAGAGTATGTAACTACATTAAACGATAGTGCAAGAAGTCAAGCTAACTCACTTCAAGAAAGTGCAGCTGCAGTTGAAGAGATGAGTAGTTCTATGAGCTCTATAAATGAAAGAGCAGGAGAAGTTATAAAACAGTCTGAAGATATTAAGAATATAATTACTATCATACGTGACATAGCAGATCAAACAAACTTACTAGCATTAAATGCAGCCATAGAAGCAGCTAGAGCTGGAGATCACGGTAGAGGATTTGCAGTTGTTGCAGATGAAGTAAGACAACTAGCTGAGAGAACTCAAAAGTCTTTAGGAGAGATCGAAGCTAATGTAAATATACTAAGCCAAAGCATAAATGAGATGAGCCAAAGTATAAGCGAACAAACTGAAGCAATTAATCAGATAAATGAAGCTGTTGCTAATGTAGATGAACAGACTAAACAAAACCTTGCTATAGCTAGTAATACAGATAGAGTTACTTTAGAAGTAGAAACTATAGCTAATGAAGTAGTTAGTGAGGTTAAGAGGAAGAAGTTTTAGAAAGTAAGTACCTTTGGTGCTTGTTTTAAATTTGTACTAAAAAATATGTTGGATTTTAAAAATCTATGCAATAACAGAAAAGCTAAATTTGGCTTTTCTGTTTTATAAAATTACGTCCTGGCTACCAACGACAATATGCATAAATACCCTACTCGCGGGAACTTACGCATCAGCAATCTTGGTAGCTATGGCGTATTTGTATGGTATATCTGCCTTACTTGAGCGCTCGTATTTATCTCGTATAGGGTTATATTGCTTTTGGAACTATGATAAGCGATATTGAACTTGCTCTATAAATTTAGCCAAAATAAAAGCAGAAGTGATGCAAAATAGTATAGCTATAAATATATAAAACAAATTTGATTGTATATCTTTAGGCAGCATAAACACAAGATAAGTATCAAAGTATGAAGCGAATAAACCTCCAAGCTATGACTGATAACTGAAGAAAGATTGAAATTTAGCAAATTTGTACCATTTTGATTCTATAAGATATGAATCGGTATAAATAAATTTAAATAATAAAATGGTGTCCCCAGCGAGATTCGAACTCACGGCCTCAGAATTAGGAATTCTGCGCTCTATCCTGCTGAGCTATGAGGACAAAAGTAAAACTGTGGAAAAACCGCCTAAAAGCTAGGCGGTTTGTTGATTTCTAAAACACTCTTGCAAATGTTTTATCAATTTTAGCCGTTTCTTTTCTTAATTATCTCTTCAGATACATTTTTTGGAACTTCTTCATAGTGATCAAATTCCATAGAATAAGTAGCACGGCCTTGTGTTTGGCTTCTTAAATCTGTTGAGTACCCAAACATCTCAGCAAGTGGGCAAAATGCGGTAACTATTTTGTTTCCAGCTCTTTCGTCCATAGAGTTGATTTGTCCGCGACGTTTGTTAAGATCGCCGATAACATCACCCATATACTCTTCTGGAGTTTCAACTTCAACTTTCATCATAGGTTCAAGGATAACAGCGCCGGCTTTTCTAGCACCCTCTTTGAAGCCCATTGAAGCAGCTAGTTTAAACGCCATTTCAGATGAATCCACTTCGTGGTAGCTACCATCAAATAGCGTAACTTTAACATCTTCAACAGGATATCCTGCAAGAACACCGCTTTGAAGAGCTTCTTGGCAACCTTTTTCAACTGCTGGTATATACTCTCTAGGAACAACACCACCTTTGATATCATTGACAAATTCAAATCCGCTACCTGGCTCAAGTGGATCAAGACGTAAGAATACGTGGCCGTATTGTCCGCGACCGCCTGATTGTTTTGCGTATTTGTACTCTTGCTCAACTGATTTTTTGATAGTCTCACGGTAAGCAACTTGCGGTTGTCCTACCTCAGCCTCTACTTTAAACTCTCTAAGCATACGATCTACGATGATCTCAAGGTGAAGCTCACCCATACCAGAGATGATTGTTTGACCGCTCTCTTCATCTGTACTAACTCTAAAAGATGGATCTTCTTGAGCTAATTTTTGAAGAGCTATACCCATTTTTTCTTGATCAGCTTTAGTTTTTGGCTCAACCGCAACGCTGATAACTGGATCTGGAAAGTCCATTCTCTCTAGTATAACTTGATCTTTTTCACTAGTTAGAGTATCACCTGTCATTGTATCTTTTAGACCAACAACAGCACCTATCTCACCAGCATAAAGAACTTTTGTCTCTTCTCTTTTGTTTGAGTGCATTCTAAGAAGCCTACCAACACGCTCTTTTTTATCTTTTACAGTGTTGTAAGCATAGCTTCCACTCTCAAGTTGTCCGCGATAAACTCTAACGAAAGTTAGCTGTCCGACGAATGGATCTGTCATAATTTTAAATGCAAGACCTGCAAATTCGCCATTATCGGTACTATCTACTGTTACTTCTGTGCCGTCTTCATACTCGCCTCTTATAGCTGCAACTTCATCTGGAGCCGGTAGATAATCAACAACAGCATTAAGAAGTGGTTGAACACCTTTATTTTTAAATGCGGTACCACAAAGCATAGGTATCATAGTCATAGCAAGACATCCAGCTTTTATGCCTTTTTTGATCTCTTCTACGCTTAGCTCTTCACCACCGAAAAATTTCTCCATAAGAGCGTCATCAGTTTCAGCTACTGCTTCAACCATTTTTGCTCTATACTCTTCTGCTTTTTCTAAAAGCTCTGCAGGAATATCTTTTATCACGTAATCAGTCGGTTTTGTATCATCTTCCCAAACTAAAGCTTTCATCTCGATTAGGTCGATTACGCCCTTAAATTCGTCTTCGGCGCCGATTGGAATTTGGATAGGCACTGGATTTGCTTTTAGTCTGTTTTTGATTTGCTCTTCAACATTAAAGAAATTTGCGCCAACTCTATCCATTTTATTTACAAATACCATTCTTGGAACGCGGTATTTATTTGCTTGTCTCCAAACTGTTTCAGACTGTGGTTGGACACCGCCAACAGCACAAAATACAGCTACTGCTCCATCAAGAACACGCATAGAACGCTCAACTTCGATAGTAAAATCGACGTGTCCTGGGGTGTCTATAAGATTGATTTGATGATCGTTCCAAAAGCAAGTTGTAGCAGCAGAAGTGATCGTTATACCACGCTCTTTTTCTTGCTCCATCCAGTCCATAGTAGCAGCACCATCATGAACTTCACCTATCTTATGGCTCATACCGGTAAAGAAAAGAATTCTTTCTGAAGTCGTAGTCTTACCAGCATCAATATGGGCTGCAATACCTATGTTTCTTACCATATTTAATGGGGTTTTTCTTGACATAAGCTCTCCTTATTACCAGCGGTAGTGAGCAAACGCTTTATTTGCCTCAGCCATTTTGTAAGTATCTTCTTTCTTCTTAAATGATGCGCCCTTACTGTTTGCTGCATCAAGTAGCTCTGCTGCAAGTTTTTCCATCATAGTTCTTTCGCTTCTTTTTCTAGCAAAGCTTATGATCCAGCGGATAGCTAGAGCTTGTTGGCGTGCTGGGCGAACTTCTACTGGTACTTGATATGTAGCGCCGCCTACACGGCGTGATTTAACTTCCATGATAGGTTTTACGTTATCAATAGCGTCGTTAAAAACATTTATACCTTTTAGCTCACCGCCTTTTGCATCGATAGTTCTAAGAGCACCGTACATTATCTCTGTAGCAACGCTTTTTTTACCATCATACATAAGTGAATTAATAAATTTAGTTATTATTTTGTTGCCATAAATTGGATCAGGCATTACTTCCCTAACAGGGGCTTTTCTTCTTCTCATAACTTTCCTTCAAATTTAAATTTTACTCAAACTTAACTAAAACAACGAGTTAGTCTGTACGAATTTTTATTTTTTAGCATCTTTAGGGCGTTTAGCACCGTATTTAGATCTAGAAACTGTTCTTTTTGCAACACCAGCAGTATCAAGAGCACCACGTACGATATGATACTTAACACCCGGTAAGTCTTTTACTCTACCGCCACGAACTAGTACGATGCTGTGTTCTTGTAGGTTGTGACCCTCGCCGCCTATATAGCTGATCACTTCAAATCCGCTTGTTAGCCTTACTTTGGCAACTTTTCTCAAAGCTGAGTTTGGTTTTTTAGGAGTCGTTGTATAAACTCTAGTACAAACTCCTCTTCTTTGAGGACACTCTTTTAACGCTGGTGATTTTGATTTAACTATCACTTTTTTGCGTTCTTTTCTGACCAATTGATTAATGGTTGGCACAATAATTCCTTTCAACTAAATTTATTAAAAAGAGCTTATTTTACTAAAAAATTACTTAATATTATATGAATTTGAATTTATCTATGAATAAAGCGGTGTTTGAAGCGATAAAGCATAGATGCTATCATATTACAACATCTATGCTTTTTAAATTTAAAACTATATTATTTGATAAAAAAGCTTAATCTTCGTTTGTTTTAATCTTAACTTTTTTATCTTGATAAAGACCAGTACCAACTGGTATCATACGACCTAAAATGACGTTCTCTTTTAGATCTTCTAGGTAGTCAAATTTAGCAGCGATACTTGCTTCTGTTAAAACCTTTGTAGTCTCTTGGAAAGAAGCTGCTGAGATAACGCTATCGCTTCCTATCGCAGCTCTTGTAACACCAAGAAGTACAGGCTCGGCAATTGCTGGTTCGCCACCTATTTTCATTATACGGTCATTCTCTTCTCTAAATTTACGCCTACTTACCATATCACCTATGATAAAGTTTGTATGACCGCTATCTACTATTTTTACTTGACGCAACATTTGAGATACAATAATCTCTATATGTTTATCACTTATAGCAACGCCTTGTGAGCGATAAACTTGTTGAATTTCGCTTATCAAGTAATAATGCAATGCTTTTTCACCTAATATTCTTAATACATCGTGGCTACTAACCAAACCATCGGTTAATTTCTCTCCAGCATGCACAAACTCGCCATCTCTTACTTGAATTTGGCGAGATTTATCTATAAGATACTCTGTGCTTGAGCCATCTTCAGCCATTATCACTATACGTTCTTTTGAGCGAAGAGGTTTATCAAATTTGATAGTACCATCAATCTCTGCGATGATAGCCGTATTTTTAGGACGTCTTGCTTCAAACAACTCAGAAACTCTAGGAAGACCTCCGGTGATATCTTTTGATTTTGCAACCGCTTTTGGAGTTTTAGCTATAGTATCGGCTCTACAAACTTCTGCTCCATCTTTTACAAATATAGCAGTTTTAGGCTCTAACTGATAGCGAATAAGCTTTCCACTTTTAGTCGATATAACTATGGTAGGCTTAACTCCGCTCGGTAAATACTCATTTATAACAAGCCTGCTCTCTCCTGTAGCTTCATCGTACTGCTCAGCTACGCTGTATCCAGGTTCTATATCTTCATAAGCAACTATACCAGCTTCTTCTGCTATAACAGGAGTTGAGTATGGATCCCACTCGGCAATTACAAGTTTGCTGCCATCTTGCGGTTTTGCTATAATATCTTTTGCGCTTACTATATCACTATCATTAAATTTAATAACGCTATTTCTTGGTATATAGTGGCGAACAGCTTCTCTATCGTCATCATCGGCGATAACAACAAATAGTCCTTTTTCGCTAACCATATTGCCTTTTTTAACATTTTTAATTCTCTCTAGATAGTCGCCTTTTAAGATATAAAACTTAAGCACACCATTTGCTCCAGATAATATATCTTGAGTAACAGGATCACCGTCGGCTACTTTTACTTCACTAGCAAAAGGAATACGATTTGGCACGTTCCAACCCTCTTTTATAACCTCGACTATACTCTCGTTTTCCTTAACTTTATCACCTTTTATATAAGGTATATAGAACTTACCTTCAACTTTACCACTTACTCCAGCAAGCTCATTTGGTTTGGCTAAATCGTGTTTTCTTAAAACATATTTAACCTCATCGCTTTTACCTTTTATAGTAACATTTATATCTTCGTGTGCCATTTCTATATTTATCTCTCCATCAAACGGAGCTTTTATCTTCGGCTCAACTAACAATATAGCTGCATTACGACGATTTGTTACTATAAATTTACCATTATTCTCATATGTTTTAAGATTATAATATCTGATAAATCCCTCTTTTTGAGCAACTACTTGACGATCTTGCTGCTCTGTAGAAGCAGTACCACCGATGTGGAATGTTCTTAGAGTAAGCTGAGTACCTGGTTCGCCGATTGATTGAGCTGAAATGATACCGACTGCTTCGCCTGGTTTTACTAATTTACCCTCGCCAAGATTTATACCATAACATTTTGAACATACACCTTTACTTGCTTTACAAGTTATAGGAGTTCTTATGCTTACTGATTTTATACCAGCGTCAGTGATAGTTCTAGCTTTTACTTCATCTACAAGAGTACCTTCAGTAAATAAAATCTCGTTTGTAATAGGATCGATTACGTCATCGCTTAAAACTCTACCTAACACTCTTTCTTCTAAGCTTTCAATAAGCTCTCCATTTTCCGTAATCTCTGTTATCTCAACACCTTCGTGAGTACCGCAATCATCCATAGTAACTTTTACGTTTTGAGCAACATCGATAAGCTTTCTTGTAAGATATCCGGCATTTGCAGTTTTAAGCGCGGTATCTGCAAGACCTTTTCTAGCGCCGTGAGTTGAGATGAAATACTCAAGCACATTTAAACCCTCACGGAAATTTGACGTAATAGGAGTCTCGATAATCGAACCATCAGGTTTTGCCATAAGACCACGCATACCAGCAAGCTGACGAATTTGAGCCGCGCTACCTCTTGCTCCTGAGTCTGCCATCATATAAATAGAGTTAAATCCACTTTTATCTGTTTTGATAAGCTTCATCATTTCAGCTGCAACTTTGTTGTTTGTATCCGTCCAGATATCAACAATTTTATTGTATCTTTCTGAGTCGGTTAGCAAACCTGAGCCGTATTGGTTTTGAATTTCTCTAACTCTTTTCTTTGCTTCATCTACATAACTATATTTACTCTCAGGTATGATAATATCAGCTATAGATATACTTATTCCTGCTTTGGTAGCGTATCTAAATCCTAGATTTTTAAGCTTATCTAAAAATCCTGCCGTTACCTCAAGACCGCCATTTTTATAAACATAATCAACCAAATTTGCAATATCTTTTTTCTTCATAACTTTATTCCACATAGATTCTGGAACAGAGTTTTCTTTTAAATTTGGTAATATTGATTTTATGATAAGACGTCCTGCAGTTGTAAATACAGTGCGACCTTCAACCATAGTTTTTATCTTTGCGTGCAAATCAAGATAGTGAGCCTCAACAGCTATCATTACCTCATCAACGCTAGCAAAAATTTTATTAGCCCCAACAGCTTTATCTCTTTCAAGACTTAAGTAATAAATTCCCAAAACCATATCTTGGCTAGGAACGGTTACTGCTTTTCCGCTTGCAGGAAGTAAGATATTCATCGAACTTAACATAAGAATTTTACACTCTGCAATAGCCTCTTGAGAAAGCGGTACATGCACAGCCATTTGGTCACCATCAAAGTCTGCGTTGAACGCCGAGCAAACAAGAGGATGAAGCTGGATAGCCTTACCTTCTATTAGAACAGGGTGAAACGCTTGGATAGACATTTTATGCAGTGTAGGAGCACGATTTAACATAACAGGATGATCTGCAACTACCTCTTCAAGGCACTCCCAAACTTCATTTGTTTTATCTTCTATCATCTTTTTGGCTTGCTTAACGGTAGTAGCATAGCCTTTTTCTTCAAGGCGAGCCAAAAGATGCGGTTTAAATAGCTCAAGCGCCATTTTTTTAGGAAGACCGCATTGATCCATTCTAAGCTTTGGTCCTACGACTATAACTGAACGCCCTGAGAAATCCACACGCTTACCAAGCAAGTTTTGACGGAAACGTCCTTGCTTTCCTTTTATGATTTCGCTTAGAGATTTTAACGGTCTTTTGTTTGCACCCTTTACCGCATTTGCACGTCTGCCATTATCAAACAGAGCATCAACTGCTTCTTGAAGCATTCTTTTTTCGTTACGAATAATAATTTCTGGAGCGTCAAGTTCCATAAGTCTTTTTAAACGAGTATTTCTATTTATAACTCTACGATATAGATCATTCACATCAGAAACTGCAAACTTACCACCATCAAGACTAACAAGAGGTCTTAAATCAGGCGGTAAAACAGGTAAATTTGTTATCATCATCCATTCTGGACGGTTACCTGAATTTAAAAAACTCTCGACGACTTTTAAACGCTTTACTATAGTTTTTTTCTTTGCTTCACTATTTGTACTTTCTATCTCGATTTTTAGCTGTTCAAGTATAGAGACAAGATCCAAGCTTGCAAGTAGATCACGTATTACTTCGCCGCCCATTCTAGCTTTAAAGCCACTTTCGCTAAATTTTTGCTCAAGCAATACATACTGCTCTTCGTTTAAAACATCATAAAGCTCTACTTTTTTGCTATTTTCATTGTCATAAAACGCATCGCCCGGATTTTCTACTATATAAGCTTCATAGTAAAGAACACGCTCCAAATCTTTCATTTTTATGCCAAGCAAAGTACCTATACGACTAGGAAGCGAATTTACATACCAAATATGCGCTACAGGAGTAACAAGCTCAATGTGTCCCATACGTGAGCGACGAACCTTTGAAGTAGTTACTTCAACGCCGCACTTTTCACATTTAATTCCTTTATAACGCATCTTTTTATACTTACCACATAGACATTCATAATCTCTAATAGGTCCAAATATCTTAGCGCAAAATAGACCATCTCGTTCTGGCTTTAACGTACGATAATTAATGGTTTCAGGCTTTTTAACTTCACCGTGACTCCACGCTTTTATACGATCTGGACTTGCAAGTCTTAATTGAAAAGCTTCAAAATCCCTTGGTTTTGCATCTTCTTTTATCTCAATAGGTTTTAACTCACTCATTATTCTCTTCCTCATCATAGATCTCAACATCAAGTGCTAGAGATTTTAGCTCATTTGTTAAAACAAAAAACGTTTCTGGAATACCAGTACTTGGTACATTTTCTCCTCTAGTAAGTGCTTTATAAGCAGCCAAACGACCTTCTACGTCATCGGATTTTACAGTTAGCATCTCTCTTAGAGTGTGAGCCGCACCATAAGCTTCAAGTGCCCAAACTTCCATTTCTCCAAATCTTTGACCGCCGCTTAGAGCTTTACCGCCGACTGGTTGTTGCGTAACTAGCGAGTATGGTCCTGTACTTCTTGCATGAACTTTTTCATCAACTAAGTGGTGAAGTTTTAACATATACATACATCCGACATTAACGCGCTCAGCCATCTTTGATCCGGTACGTCCGTCATAAAGTTCGGTTTTACCGTCCATATCTATTTTTGCCATCTCAAACAATTTTTTAAATTCATCGGCTTTAACACCTTCAAAAATAGGAGTAGCAAATCTAACACCACTAGCCCAATCCCTAGCATAATCTATAAGCTTATCATCATCAATTTTACTTAAAATAACTTTAGCATCCATAAGACGAGATACGTCTGCTATCTCGGTCATTTTCGCTCTTAACTCTTTTATCCATTCGGCTTTTTTATTTTCAAAGATCTCTTCGATCTGCTCACCGAGTTTCATACCGACTAAACCTAGGTGGCTTTCTAAAATTTGACCTATATTCATACGGCTTGGAACACCTAGCGGATTTAAAACTATATCTACCGTGCGTCCATTTGGAAGATACGGCATATCAACATCTGGAACTATATTTGATACGATACCTTTATTTCCGTGACGTCCAGCCATCTTATCGCCGACTTTTAATTTTCTTTTTGTAGCTAAATATACTTTAACTAGCTTAACTACACCACTTGGCAATATATCGTCTTTTTCTAAAATTTCAAGCTTAGCATCATGCTCGTCTTTTAATTTTTTCTTCTCGTTTTGGAAATAAGCTTTCATATCTTCATATGTTTTTTGAATTTCTTTTGAAAAACACTTTACATAGGTGTTAAGAGTAAATCTATTTACATTATCAAGGTCTGATCTTTTTATCTTATCACCTTTTTTGTAGCTATTTTTACCGATCTCCAGCTCACTCTCAAGAGGATTTTTAGATAATAAAGCAGTAACTCTTAACATCTCTTCACGATCAAGCATTAAAAGTCTATCGTGATGTTCTTTTTCTAAAATATTCTTTTCATCCTCATATGCTTTAAATGATCTAGCGTCTTTTTCATAGCCTTTTTTTGTAAATATCTTAACATCTATAACTACACCCTCAAGACTAGCTCCGGCGTATAAAGATTTATTTACAACGTGACCTGCTTTTTCGCCGAATATCGCTCTAAGAAGTCTCTCTTCAGGAGTTGGCTTTACCTCTCCTTTTGGTGAAACTTTACCCACCAAAATCATTCCTGGTTTGATATGAGTGCCTATCTTTACGATACCACTCTCATCTAGGTGCATAAGATCTTCTTCTTTCATATTAGGAATATCTCTAGTTATCTCTTCTACACCATCTTTTAGCTCTCTAGCCTCGATCTCTTTTTCATAAATATGAACACTAGTAAATGCATCTGCGCGGATCATTCTTTCGCTCATTACGATAGCATCTTCATAGTTATATCCATTCCACGGCATAAATGCTATAAGAGCATTTTTACCTATAGCCAACTCGCCTTTTTCCATACTTGAACCATCAGCTATGATCTGTCCTGATTTTACTATATCACCTTTTTTAACTATAGGATGTTGAGTAAAAGTTGTATTTTGGTTGGTTCTTAAATTTTTTTCCATAGTATATTGATCGATATATGGACCGTTTTCATCTTCACCTAAAATAAATATATTTCTATTATCAACTTTTTCTATAACTCCACCGCGTTTAGCTTTTATAGCTTCCCACGCATCTCTTGCAACTATAGCTTCCATACCAGTTCCTACTATAGGAGCCGTAGATCTAAGAAGCGGAACTGCTTGACGCTGCATATTTGAGCCCATAAGAGCACGGTTTGCATCATCGTGCTCTAAAAACGGTATCAAAGAAGCGGCGACACCCATAACCATACCACTACAAAGGTCGATTAATGTAACATCTTCTCTTTTTGCAAGAAGCATTTCGCCATCTCGTCTTACTTCTATAAGATCTTCTTTTATAACATCATTTGCATCTAATACAGTTGAAGCCGGAGCTATAATATGACCCTCTTCTTGAGTAGCCGTTAAATAAACAATCTCATTTGTGACTTTACCATCTATCACCTTTCTATAAGGCGATTCAACAAATCCTAGATCATTTACTTTTGCATATGTAGAAAGAGTGTTGATAAGACCGATGTTTTGACCTTCTGGAGTCTCAACAGGACAAATTCTACCATAGTGAGTTGGATGCACGTCACGCACTTCAAATCCAGCACGTTCTTTTACTAAACCGCCCTCGCCAAGAGCAGATAAACGGCGTTTATGTGTAACTTCGCTAAGAGGATTTGTTTGATCCATAAATTGACTAAGCTGACCGCCTGTGAAAAACTCCATTATGGTTGTTGTTATCATCTTAGGATTTACTAAATCATATGGCATAAGCTCATCTACGTTATTGCTAAGACTTGTAAATTTATCTCTGATGGCTTTTTGCATTTTTACAAATCCCAAATGAAGCTCATTTGCCAAAAGCTCACCGATTGATCTGATACGACGGTTACCTAAGTGATCTCTATCATCTATATAACCTTGTCCATTTTTTACTTTTATAAGATATTTAGCAGTTTTTATAATATCTTCATTTGTAAGCACAGTAACATACTCAGGAACGCTAAGACCTAATTTATGATTCATTTTCATACGACCTACTTTTGTAAGATCATATCTTTCTGGGTTAAAAAATAGATCATTTACAAATGTTCTTGCAGCTTCTTTAACTACTGGTTCTCCTGGGCGCATAACTTTATAAATTCTAATAGCAGCTAGATCATTTTCATCTTCTAAGCCTTCAGTTTGCTTAAGTAGCTTTAGAGTCTCATAATCTTGTAAAAATGAGTTGATAATAGCATCATCAACGCCGCTTGCAAGATCATTTGCTATTTCTATGCTATTTTGCTCGGCTACTATTTTTGCTAATTTATTCTCATCTAGCTGAGTTAAAGTATCATAAATAACTTCACCGCTCTCTTTATCTATAACTGGACTAGCCAGATATCTATTTACCAAAACTTCTACTGGATACTCTACAAATTTAAGTCCATCTTCAATGAGCTTATCTGCTTTTTTCTTTGTAAGTCTCTTTCCTGCTTGATGTAAAATATTTCCATCTTCATCTTTTATATCATAATCAACTCTTCCAGAAAAATCATCCGGATTAAACATAGTTAAAAATTTATTATTTTTTATATTTAATGTTTGAATAGGGTAAAATAACTTTACTATATCTTGTTTTTTATATCCAAGAGCTCTAAAAAGAATAGTTATAGGAACTTTTCTTCTTTTATTTATACGCACGTATAAAACATCTTTTGTGTCATATTCAAAATAGAGCCAACTACCGCGATCTGGTATAATTTGTGCTGTATATATTAGTTTATTGACTACAGTCGGACTCTCTTCTTCTTTAAATATAACACCTGGGCTTCTATGAAGCTGATTTACTACGACTCTTTCTACGCCGTTTATTATAAATGAAATTCTATCTGTCATAAGAGGAATTTCACGTACAAAAATTTCTTGTTCTTTTATATCTTTTACGCCGACTTTTTCACTTGTTTTTTCATCTCTGTCATGTACAATCAGTCTAATTTTAATTTTTAAATTTACGCAATACGTAAGCCCTCTTTCCATACACTCTCTAACTGTATATCTTGGCTTACTTATTTCGCTGCTGACATACTCTAATGTAAGTCTGTTTTGAGGATCATGTATTGGGAATATTGACTTAAATACTTTTTCAATTCCGCTTTCGGTTTGTGAATTATCAAGATTTAAAAAATGATCAAAACTCTTTTTTTGTAATTGTAATAAATTTGGAACATCAATCTCTTTTGCAACATTTGAAAAATCAACTCTGAGACGATTTCCAGAATATAGGCTATTTAGCATTTGACTACCTCATGGAATAGTTTGAAAGAAAATAAACCACAATGACGTGGTATAAGCAATTTTAGGAGCAAGAACTCTTGCTCCTCCAAAAAAAAGTAAATTATTTAAGTTCGACTTTAGCGCCAGCTTCTTCAAGCTCTTTTTTAGCTGCCTCTGCCTCATCTTTGCTAACACCCTCTTTAAGAACCGATGGAGTTCCTTCAACAGCGTCTTTAGCCTCTTTAAGACCAAGACCTGTAAGAGCGCGAACAACTTTAATAACGTTAATTTTTTTATCGCCAGCATCAACTAGAACGATATTAAACTCAGTTTTCTCTTCAGCAGCTTCAACAGCAGCTCCACCAGCTGCGCCAGCTATCATAACAGGAGCAGCGCTTACGCCGAATTTCTCTTCAAATTCTTTTACTAATTCACTTAGTTCTAATACAGAAAGATTAGAAATAAATTCTAATACATCTTCTTTAGTTATTGCCATTTTAATTCTCCTAATTTTATTTTAATAATTAATTAAGCTGTTTGCTCTTTTTTCTCTTTAAGCGCATTTAATCCGATAGTAAAGTTTTGTATCGGTGCATTCCAAACTTGCAAAAGCATCGCAATAAGCTCATCACGAGACGGCATTTTAGAAAGAGCGACAACTTTGCTAACAGAAGCAACTTCACCATCAATGTGAGCTGTTTTAATCTTGAATAGCTCGCTATTTGACTCTTCAAATTTGGCTACTACTTTTGTAACTGCCAACTGATCTTCACCCCATACAAAAATATTTGTATCTTTAAGCTCCATACCAGATTTTCCGCAGTTATTTAAAGCGATATTTGCAAGAGTATTTTTAACTACTTGAACTTTAACGTTTAACTCTCTAGCATTATTTCTTAATGCTTCAAGTTTCTTAACGCTAAGACCTTTGTAATCGCAAACAACAATAGCATCGCTTATTTTAAACTCAGCTTCAAGGTTTGAGATAATCTCGGCTTTTTCATTTCTAGTCACTTTTTTCTCCTTTCCGACCGGCGATTTCAAGCAGAGAGAGCTACTATAAGCTCAATTAAGCGAAAAACGCCTCGGCTATCTCCAATCTAAGATATAAATTTAAATTATTTAAGATCCATAAGTTCTTGTGGCTCAAGAGCTATTGATGGACTCATTGTTAATGACAACGCAGCAGATTTGATATATCTACCTTTTGAAGCTGCTGGTTTATGTTTATTTATCATCTTAATAAAAGTTGATATATTGTCATTTAGCTGATCTTTGCTAAAGCTTACTTTACCAAGTCCAGCATGTATATTTCCTTGTTTATCAACACGGAAATTTACTTGTCCGCCTTTTGCATTTTTCACAGCTTGTGCAACATCCATTGTAACTGTACCAGTTTTTGGATTTGGCATAAGACCTTTTGGTCCAAGCAAACGACCTATTTTACCTACTAATCCCATTAAATTTGGTGTAGCTATAAGAACATCAAAATTTATAACGCCTTTTGCTATCTCATCTACAAAATCTTCAGCACCGACTATATCGGCACCTGCAGCTTTAGCCTCATCAGCTTTAGCGTCTTTTGCTATAACAGCTACTCTTACGGTTTTACCAGTACCGGCTGGAAGCACAACTGAGCCTCTAACCATCTGATCTGCATGTCTTGGATCAACATTAAGCTTAAGAGCTATTTCAACTGTTTCATCAAATTTAGCAGAAGCTAAAGTTTTAACTGTGCTTACTGCTTCATCAAGAGTATATATTTTAGCAGAATCTACTTTTTTAAGTAACTCTGAAAATCTTTTAGTAACTTTTTTTGACATCAATTTCTCCGCATTTTTAAAGTGCTACCACTAATGTTTAAAATCCCAGCGGTATAGGATTAATCAACTACAGTAATTCCCATAGAACGAGCCGAACCAGAAATTATCTTAGCTGCTTGCTCTTTATTTTTTGTATTCATATCTACAATTTTTTTATCAACAATCTCAAGAATTTGAGCTTTTGTTAATTGACCAACTTTGTTTTTAAGCGGATTATCCGCACCTTTTGTGATACCAGCAGCTTTTTTAATAAGATCTGTAGCAGGTGGCTGTTTTGTAATAAAAGTAAAGCTTTTATCTGCATAAACTGTAATAACAACTGGAATGTTATATCCAGCCATATCTTTTGTTCTCTCATTAAATGCTTTACAAAACTCCATTATATTTACACCTTGTTGACCAAGAGCTGGACCAACTGGTGGGCTTGGATTTGCTTTTGTAGCTGCAATTTGTAATTTGATTTCGCCTACAACTTTTTTAGCCATAAACTTTCTCCTTAAACTTATACTATCTTTTCAACTTGTGAATATAAAATCTCAACTGGAGTGCTTCTACCAAATATCGAAACATTCAAACGAAGCTTACCATGAACCATATCATACTCTTCAACCGTTCCATTAAAGTTAGCAAACGGACCTTCGGTAACACGAACAACCTCACCTGTTTCAAATGAAATTTTAGGTTTTGGAGCTGCTCTTTTATTGACTTTTTCTAATATCAAATTGATATCTTTATCACTTAAAGGCGTTGGTTTCTTAGACTCACCTATGAAGCGACCGACTTTAGGAAGAGATTGAATTTTATGCCAAAGTGCTGTGTCTAGATCTAAATGTGCAAAAGCATATCCAGGATAAAGACTTCTTTCATTGATCTTCTGTTTTCCGTTTTTTATCTCAATCACATCTTCAGTAGGAACAACAACTTCTAAAAGCTGCTCTTCTATACCATGATCAACGACTAAATTTTCAATCGCTCTTTTGACACTCATCTCACTACCAGCATAGGTTTGAATAGCATACCATTTATGTGCCATTTTGCATCCTTATGCAAGTTTTGATACAGTAAATGACATTATTAAATCAACCAAAGCCAAAAATAGAGAAACTATCGCTACAACAGCAAAAACTGTTATAAACGCATTTCTAATCTGTTCTTTGGTAGGAAAAATAACCTTGCCAATTTCTGCTCGTGATAATTTAAAATAACTTATAAATTTTTCCATATCTAACCTTTTGTGGCAGGGCAGGAGGGATTCGAACCCCCAACCATCGGATTTGGAATCCGGCGCTCTACCGTTGGAGCTACTGCCCTAATGGCATACAGTAAAGAAGAATGCCTTATTTAAGCTTAACTTCTTTATGAACTGTATGTTTTTTTAATCTTGGGCAATATTTTTTAAGTTCCAACTTTTCAGTTGTTTTTTTACTGTTTTTAGTTGTTGTGTAATTTATATCATTACATTCAGCACACTTCAAACCTATTTTAACTCTATTTGCACTTGCCATTTAATTTCCCTTTTATATTAAATGCGAGCCAAAGCTCGCAATTAAAATTAAGCTATTATCTTAGAAACAACACCTGAACCAACAGTTCTACCACCCTCGCGGATAGCAAATCTTGTACCATCTTCAAGAGCAACTGGGTTGATTAATTCAACAGTGATTTTTAAGTTATCACCAGGCATAACCATCTCAGTACCTTCTGGAAGAGTGATTGATCCAGTAACGTCTGTTGTTCTTACATAGAATTGTGGTCTATAGTTGTTAAAGAATGGAGTATGTCTACCACCCTCTTCTTTAGTCAAGATATAAACCTCTCCCTCAAATTTAGTATGAGGAGTGATTGATTTTGGCTTACAAAGAACCATACCTCTTTCAACGTCTTCTTTCTTTGTACCACGTAAAAGAACACCAACGTTATCACCAGCCTCACCTTGATCCATTTCTTTTCTAAACATCTCAACGCCAGTAACTGTTGTAGTTTGTGTATCTCTAATACCAACGATTTCGATAGTATCACCAACTTTAACAATACCTTTTTCAATTCTACCAGTAACAACCGTACCACGACCAGAAATTGAGAATACATCTTCAATCGGCATCAAGAAATCTTTATCAGTAGCACGAACTGGAGTTGGTATATAGCTATCAACAGCAGCC
Organism: Campylobacter fetus subsp. testudinum 03-427; assembly: GCA_000495505.1. Taxonomy (NCBI): domain Bacteria; kingdom Pseudomonadati; phylum Campylobacterota; class Epsilonproteobacteria; order Campylobacterales; family Campylobacteraceae; genus Campylobacter; species Campylobacter fetus. Next base: position 1,321,044 of record CP006833.1, read on the forward strand.
ATAAGATCCATGATCTTAGCTGACCAATCACCATCATTACCAGCTTTAGCCTCTTCAAGAGCTTGAAGTGCTGATCCGCTTATAATAGGAGTATCATCACCAGGGAAGTCATATTCGCTTAATAGCTCTCTGATCTCCATTTCAACTAACTCTAACAACTCTGCATCATCAACCATATCAGCTTTGTTCATAAAAACAACTATATATGGAACACCAACTTGGCGAGATAGCAAAATGTGCTCTCTGGTTTGTGGCATTGGACCATCAGCTGCAGAAACAACTAATATAGCACCGTCCATTTGAGCAGCACCTGTAATCATATTTTTAACATAATCGGCGTGTCCTGGGCAATCAACGTGCGCATAGTGGCGATTTTCTGTTTCATATTCAATGTGAGAAGTGGCAATTGTAATACCTCTCTCTTTTTCTTCTGGAGCGTTATCGATATTATCATAATCTTTAAGCTCAGCAAGACCTTTTCTTGAAAGAACAGCAGAAATAGCAGCTGTTAGAGTTGTTTTACCGTGGTCAACGTGACCAATAGTACCGATATTTACGTGTGGCTTATTACGTGAAAATTTTTCCTTAGCCATTGTATCCTCCGTTATAAATTTTAACTTTTAAAATTTAAAGTTTGTATATCATGTATTTCTTATTTTAACTTTTATGGAGCTCATAGTGGGACTTGAACCCACGACCTCTTCCTTACCAAGGAAGTGCTCTACCTCTGAGCCATATGAGCGTTTCTAAATAAGAAACTTCGCGTGGCAAAACAGAGTTGTACAAAAATAATACAAACACCAATAACTTAATCAACTAGAATAACTGTATAATTTAAAGAATAGTAAATTAGAATACAGCTCCCAGTCAAAATCCAAAATGGAGCGGGAAACGGGACTCGAACCCGCGACCCTCAGCTTGGAAGGCTGATGCTCTAGCCAACTGAGCTACTCCCGCAATAGCAATGGTGGTGAGACGTGGATTCGAACCACGGAAGACAAAGTCAGCAGATTTACAGTCTGCCCTCGTTGGCCGCTTGAGTATCTCACCTTAAATAAAATTTTTTGATTGCTATAAAATATCTGGTCAAACACTGTTAAAATAAATGGAGCTGGTGAACGGAGTCGAACCGCCGACCTACTGCTTACAAGGCAGTTGCTCTACCAACTGAGCTACACCAGCACCCTTAACTTGTGAGCTGGAATTATATCTTATTTTTTACACTATGTCAAGAGTTTTTAACAAATTTAATAAAAATCGGTTGAGATATTAAAAATATTATTTTTCAAATTTAATAGTTATAAATTTAGGTAGTAAGAACGCAGCACTGGATATAGATCCAAATTTTAAGCAGCCCAATTAATTATTAGGCTGCAACTTAAATTTAATTTATAACTCCGCAAACAAGTCTAGCACCGCCTCCGCCTAAAGGTTTTGGGCTATCGCTATGATTATCCGCACCTAAATGAACCATTAAAGAGTGCCCTTTTAGCTCATTTATATTTTTAATTTTTGTTGATAAAACAGGATAATTTGCATCTCCGTTTGCATCTACATATAGAGCAGGAAGATCTCCTTTGTGACCATCATTATCCCAATAAAATGAGTGTTTGCCTGTATTTTGAGGATCCCAGTGACCACCAGCTTTCATACCAAGTCCTTTATCGCTAGATCCGCAATCTGGATTTACATGAACGTGAAACCCATGCATACCAGGTGCAGATAATCCAGAAAGTCTAGGAAAAAATGCAACGCCATCTGCTGTATTTATAGCTATGACTTCGCCAACGCTTTTATCTCCATCTGTACTAAGAGCATTCATTTTAATAACAATGTGATCTACGGATTTTGGATCAAAGTTATTTAATGCAGAGCTTTGCTCGCCATGAGTTGCACCAAATAAAGTGGCAGCTAAAAGTGTGCTAATAAAACCTATTTTATTCATATATCTCCTTTAGTTTTAAAACGTAAGAAAATTTTAACAGTAATTATTAAACAGAGAATAAATTAACGATATACTAAAACTAATTAAACTATAATTTTTGTTGATTGATATAAATGAGTATTAAAGTAGTGGCGGACAGAGAGGGATTTGAACCCTCGAAGCCCGATTAAGACTTGCACCCTTAGCAGGGGTGTGGTTTCAGCCGCTCACCCATCTGTCCATAAAAAGTGAAATGAAATTATACTTTTTAATTCCTTATATTATGCTTAATTTAGCTTTAAATTATATTATATAAGATTTTTTCGGTAATTTCTCTTGGATTTTTAGATTGATATATAGGTCGTCCTACAACTATAAAATCCGATTTATTACTCATCGCTGTTTTTAAATTTGCCACTCTTTTTTGATCATCATTTGACTCGCCAAAAGGTCTGATTCCTGGAGTAAGAGTAAGAAAATCACTACTAGTAGCATTTTTTATATCTAAACTCTCATAGACCGAGCATACCATTCCATCAAGACCGCACTCATAAGAAATCTTTGAAAATTTAACTACACTCTCTTTGATATGCGCCGTATAAATCTCGCTAAAACCCTCTTCATCAAAACTAGTTAGAGCAGAAACTGCCAATACCAAAGGACGATTATTTAATTTCGATAACCTTTGCATAACGCTATTCATAGCGACTCTTCCGGCACTTGCGTGGATATTTATCATATCTGCGCCTATTTGCGAGATAACCTCACAAGCATCAGCCATGGTATTTGGTATATCATGTACTTTAAGATCTAAAAATATCTTAAAATTATCTACATTTTTGAGCTCATCTATAAATTTAAAACCGTCTCTTAAATAAGCTCTAAGTCCAACTTTAAGCCATACATCAAGACCTTTTAACTCTCTTGCAACTCTTAAGCACTCATCAGAGTTTGCAAGATCTAATGCTACGCATAATTTCATTATTTCACCTTACTTATAGCATCAAGTACGCCATTTATAAATCTTGTAGATGAATCCGAGCCAAGCTCATTTGCCAACAAAATTGCTTCATTGATAACTATCGCACTTTGAGTATTAGTAAATTTAATCTCATAAGCTCCAAGCCTTAGTATAGCTCGCTCCACGCTTCCTATCTCGTCCAACTTCCATTTTCCAAGATGGATATTTAGAGCTTCATCTATCAAGTCTAAGTTTTGCAAAACACCATTATAAAGCTCTAAAGTGAAATTTTTTTGATCGTTTCTTATCTTTTTTTCTTCCAAAAATTCCTCAGCAAACTCGTCCATCTCGCTACCCATTTCATTTGCATAAAGTAGGCTCACAACACTTTGTCTTACTTGATGTCTAGTTGCCATATGAGACCTTTATATTTTTATATAAATTTAAAAGTTCAACCACTCCAGTCATCGCTTCAAAGCCTTTGTTTCCAGCTTTGCTACCTGCTCTTTCGATTGCTTGTTCGATGCTATCTACAGTCAAAACACCAAAAGTTACTGGCTTACCATACTTTAAAGTCACGTTTGCTATACCTTTTGTAGTTTCAGCACTTACGTAGTCAAAATGCGGAGTGCTTCCTCTTATCACAGCTCCAACACAGCAAACTGCGTCCCATTTTCCGCTACTTAAAACTTTTTCTAACGCCATAGGTATCTCAAATGCACCAGGAACCAAGATAAGATCCAAGTTCTCTTCTTTTCCGCCGTGTCTTAAAAAGGCGTCTTTTGCACCTTCAACTAGCCTATCTGTGATTATGTGGTTAAATCTTGCATTTATGATAGCGACTTTCTCATTGCCTTTTAAACTCAAATTTCCTTCTATTATATTCATTTTTTCTCCTTATATTATCTTTAACATTATAACACTAAAAATTATCAAAAATAGATAAAATAACTTTTTAAAGCCCAACTTTTCTTTATTTATAAAAACACCAACTCCAACAGCGCCTATAGCTCCTATACCTGTCCAAATAGCGTAGCTCACGGACATTGATAAGCTTTGCATAGCAAATCTAAGCAGACTAAGAGAGCAAGCAAACGTGATGACGATAAATAAGAAATTTATTATCTTTTTGATACCGCTAGAATGCCCATATTTGTTTAAAAAAACAACACCCAAAACTTCAAATCCGCCGGCTAGAATAAGAGCTAAGAAATGTATCAATTTTTTACGCCCTTGATCCCTAAAACTCCAACTAAAAGCGTAGCTATAAAAAACAATCTTAGATAATCAACGCTATTTCCATTAAAATAATCGGTCAAAATTTCAGCACTTACTATAAATAAAGTTCCAAAACCTATAAATAAAGTATAAGCAACGCTTGCCAAAAGGTACTTAAACGCACTCATAAACGAGAAAAAACTTACGCAGATGAAGCAGATAGTTATGAGATACTCCAAATTTGAATCCGCATGTTTTAGCCCATAAGCCCATCCGCATTCAAAAATCGCACCTAATAAAACGAAAAATAGACCTTTGTTCATTAAGACACAATTTCCCTGATACGTTTTATCTCTTCTATGTTTTTTTCTAATGCTTCAAGAGTGAGCATATTAGCTCCATCGCAAAGTGCCTCACAAGGATTTATGTGAGTTTCATAGAAAAATCCCTCTACTCCAACAGCTGCCGCGGCTCTTGCTAAGTACGGTACAAATCTGCTGTCTCCTCCACTAGTAGCGCCGTTTGCACTAGGCATTTGTACGCTATGAGTCGCATCAAAGATCACAGGAGCGAATTCTTTCATAACGACTAAACTTCTCATATCTACGACCAAATTTCCATAGCCAAACGTACTTCCTCTTTCACAAAGATACACTCCGTTTTGTTTTGCGATATCATAACCAAACTCACTAATTCCTCGTGTCTCAAGCACTTTTTTAACGCTATGTTTCATAGCGTCTGGAGCTAAAAATTGACCTTTTTTGATATTTACCATAGCTTTTGTCTTTGCAGCAGCTACTAAAAGATCTGTTTGGCGACACAAAAAAGCTGGAATTTGTAAAGCATCTGCGACCTCGGCAACTGGCGTTGCTTGATAGCTCTCGTGAATATCTGTTAAAATCTTAAATCCAAATTCCTTTTTAACATCACCAAGTATCTTTAGTCCATCTTCAAGCCCAGGTCCCCTAAAACTACTTATGCTAGTACGATTTGCTTTATCAAAACTAGATTTAAAATAAAAATCTATCCAGCCCATTTCGTTAAATTTAGCCAATTTGCTGGCAACTTTAAAAACCAAATCCCTACTTTCGATGACACAAGGTCCTGCTATTAAAACCATATTTATTCCTAAATTTCACGCGCTAATTTTTGCACGATTGTAACTAAAAAGCACTAAATATTTGCTTACTCATTTTTCTGAGGCTATCAAAATTCCGCTTATGATGATCAGGCTTATACCACATAGCGCAGCCATATTTGGAAGTGAATCCCCAAGCATTAACCCAAAAAGTAAGCTAAATAAAACATCGCTATAACTCACTGCTGCGACTACTCCAGCTTTTTTACTAGCTGCGTATGCTTTTGTTAGATAAATTTGAAACCACGCCCCGCAAATTCCCATCAATAAAATATAAATTAATCCAGTAAAATTCGGCATAATAAATTTAGCAAATATAAAATCTAAATTTTTAAACTCAAAAAACTCACCTAAAACCATACATAAAAGCGGTATAAGTGTTCCAAAGGTCATAAACGAAAGCACGATTATTCTAGTGTCATAAAACTTTCTAAGTTCCCTTATACTAGTATATGCAAGCGCCGCTCCAATGCCGCTGAGCAATCCAACAAGATCATTTTTAGTCAAACCTAAATTTGGTTGAACTATAAAAATAATACCAAAAAAACCTATAAATATCGCTATCCAGCCTTTAAAGCTTAACTTTTCTTTAAATATCACTAAGGCAATAAGAGCCGTAAATATCGGAGCTGTTTTTTGGAACGTAAAAGCCGTCGCCAAATTTATCTGAGCTACGTTGTAAAAAAATGCAAGCAATCCAAGCGTACCGATAATACCGCGAAAGATCAGAACAAAAGGTCTTCCGCCTTTTTGATGAAGCGGCTTTTTACTAAGCGCAAAAAGTATCAGAATAAAACCGATGATATTTCTAAAAAATACAACTTCGATAGAGCTCATATCACTGCTCAAAAGTTTAGCAAATGCTCCAGTTGCTGCAAATAGCACTGAAGCGATAAGCATATAATAGATCCCCAAATGCCGCATTAAAAATTGTCTATACATAGATCCGACCTGCATTCATTTTTTAAATTTTGTGGAAAATTTTAGTTGCAATATTACCACGATGATACATAATTTTTTATAAATTTAGCTATTTTTCGCTATAATTGAAAGTTTTAAAAGGAAAAATATGAAAAAAATCATACTAGTAGGACGTCCAAATGTCGGAAAAAGTTCGCTATTTAATCGTTTAGCAAAACAGAGAATAGCCATAACAAGTGACGTTAGCGGTACGACAAGAGATACGAATAAAGCTGAAATTTTTATTGATGATAAAAGCTGCATTTTGATAGATAGCGGCGGACTTGATGATAGTAATGAGCTATTTAAAAATGTAAAAATCAACACGTTAAATGAGGCTAAAAACGCCGATATAATCGTTTTTATGGTAGATGGAAAAAACTTTCCAGAAGAAATAGACAAAAGATTTTTCTATGAACTTTCAAATTTAAATAAACCTATAGCTTTAGTAGTAAATAAAGTCGATAGCAAAAAAGATGAGGAGAGAAGCTGGGAGTTTAACGAGTTTGGCGCGAAATATCTTTTCAACCTATCTGTCAGCCACAATCTAGGAACCGACGAACTACGCGATTGGATATATAAACTTATCCCTAAAAGTAAGATAAAAGCTGATACAAGTGATGATTTTGACGAGTTTTTAGACTGTGTTAATGAAAGCGGAGAGGTAGGATTGCCCTCTGTTGATTACGAAACAAAAAATATAAAAGTAGGGATAATCGGTAGAGTAAATGTAGGCAAATCAAGCCTTCTAAACGCTCTTGTAAAAGAAGATCGCTCAGTCGTAAGTAAGATTGCTGGAACTACGATAGATCCTGTTAATGAAAGCTATGTTTATGAAGATAGAGTTTTTGAGTTTGTTGATACAGCAGGTATCAGAAAACGAGGAAAAATAGAAGGCATAGAAAGACTTGCGTTAAATAGAACGGAAAAAATACTAGAAGAAGCAGATATCGCATTGCTTGTTCTTGATGCAAGCGAACCTCTTACGGAGTTAGATGAGAGGATAGCTGGTCTTGGAGCTAAATTTGAGCTAGGACTCATCATCGTTTTAAATAAATGGGATATGGAGCACGGCGAATTTGATAAAGTGGTATATGAGCTAAGAGATAAATTTAAATTTCTAGCTTACTCTCCTATCATCAGCGTTAGCGCACTGGGTGGAAAAAGAGTTCATAAACTCTACCCTCTCATACTTGAAGTTTATAAAAACTATACTCAAAAAATCAAAACTTCAAGGCTAAATGAAGTTTTAGAAGAAGCCATTAGAACTCATCCTATCCCTAGAGATCACGGAAAAATAGTTAGAATTTACTATGGTGCTCAATTTGGATTTGCTCCTCCAAAAATCGCTTTAGTGATGAATAAACCAAAGTCTTTGCACTTTAGTTATAAAAGATATCTCTTAAATAAATTAAGAGAGAATTTCGAATTAAACGGAACTCCGGTGATCTTAATACCTAAAAATCGTAGTCAAAAAGAGAGTGCAGAAAATGAAAATAGATAAAAATATAGTTTTGATAGGATTTATGGGAGTCGGAAAAGGCACTATAGCAAGAGCTTTAGCTGAGAAACTTGGCGTATTTGCGATAGACGGCGATGATATGATAGAAAGCTATGCAAATAAAAAAATAAAAAAAATTTTTGAAGATGAGGGCGAAGAGGCATTTAGAAAGATAGAAAAAAATCTAGCTAAATTCTTAGAAAACTCAGTAAAAGGAGCCGTTATATCCACAGGTGGCGGATTTTACAAAGTAAAAAATTTAAAAAAAATAGGTACAGTAATTTATCTAAAATCAAGCTTTGAAAAGATAATCGAGCGCATAAAAAACTCAAGCAACAGCGAGAAAAAATTTGCAAAACGACCACTTTTATCAAATTTAGAAGAAGCTAAAAAGATACATACCAGCAGAGATAAAGAGTATGAGAAAAAAGCTGATTTTTCTATTTTAGTTGAAGATAAAACAGAAAAACAGATAATAAGTCAAATAGTAAAATTACTAAATTCCCAAAAAGCCAAAGGATAGAATTTGAGAACTTTAACAGGACTTCAACCTTCAGGAAAACTACATTTAGGAAATTATTTTGCTAGCATAAAACCTATGGTCGATACTCAAAACTTAGGCAATGACGATATGTTTATGTTTATCGCGAACTATCACGCTATGACTTCGGTAAATGAAGCAAAAAAGCTAAAAGAGAGTACTTTTGAAGCTGCGTGTGCATTTTTAGCACTTGGCATAGATCCGAACAAATCAACATTTTGGGTTCAAAGCGACGTAAAAGACGTGCTTGAGCTTTACTGGATACTAAGTCAGCTAACTCCTATGGGTTTAGTCGAGCGCGCTCATGCTTATAAAGACAAAGTCGCAAAAGGATTTGAGGCTCATCACGGACTTTTTAGCTACCCTGTTTTGATGGCCGCGGACATCTTGCTTTTTAACTCAAACATAGTTCCAGTAGGAAAAGATCAAATTCAGCACGTCGAGATAGCGCGTGATTTGGCTATCAAATTTAACAATGCGCACGGAGATATATTTACTATTCCTGAAGCCGGAGTTCAGCAAAATGTAGCTACTGTTCCAGGAACTGATGGAGCTAAAATGAGTAAAAGCTATGGAAATACGATAGATATTTTCAGTGATGCAAAAACTCTAAAAAAACAGTGCAGCTCTATAGTGACAGACTCAACTCCACTAGAGGCTCCAAAACAGTGGGAAAACTGCAATATTTTTAACATAGCAAAACTATTTTTAAATTCCAAAGAGCAAGAAGAACTTGCAGCTAGATATGAAAAAGGCGGTGAGGGTTATGGGCATTTTAAAATGTACCTAAATGAGCTTGTTTGGAACTATTTTGCTGAGGCTAGAGAAAAATTTGAATACTACATAGATCATAAAGATGAAGTTTATGATATTCTTGATACTGGAGCAAAAAAAGCTAAAAACGTAGCGTCCCAGACGATGCAAAAAGTAAGAGACGCTGTGGGAATTTATAGATAAAAGGAAAATTATGATAAATTTAAAACTGATAGAAACAAATTTCGATGAATTTAACGCTAAATTAAAAGCGAAAAAGGTTGATGAGGGCGTTTTAAAAAATTTACTTGATACGTACAATGAACTAAAAATCAAAAAACAAGAGTTAGAAAATCTTCAAGCCGTACAAAACGCAAAATCAAAAGAAGTAGGCATACTAGCTAGAAGCGGCGCGGACACAACGCTACTAAAAACTGAGCTTGAAGAAAATAAAAAGCTTATGCAGACCGCTTCAAATTTAGTAAGCGAACTTGAAACTAAGCTAGATATGGTGGCTAGTAGAGTACCTAACGTGATAGATGATGATGTGCCATTAGGTAAAGACGAAGATGATAACGTCTGCATAAAAACCGTGCTTGAGCCTAGAGAGTTCAACTTTACCCCAAAAGAGCATTTTGAGCTTGGAGAAAATCTCGGCTGGTTGGATTTTGCAACAGGAGCAAAACTCTCAGGTAGTCGCTTTACCGTGCTTAGAAGCGATGGAGCTAGACTTAGTAGAGCTTTGGTAAATTTTATGATAGATTTCAATACTGCTAGAGGTTTTGAGCTAGTAAATGTACCGTTTTTGGTAAGTTCAAACACGCTTTATGGCACAGGACAACTACCTAAATTTGAAGAAGATCTGTATAAGATAAGAGATGAAGATCTATACCTTATACCTACAAGCGAAGTTCCAGTCACAAACATCTACAACAATGAGATAATTCCAGCTGAAAATTTACCTATAAAAATGACTTGTTACTCAGCGTGTTTTAGACAAGAAGCAGGAAGCGCTGGACGAGATACTAGAGGAATGATACGTCAGCATCAGTTTGAAAAAGTAGAACTTGTAAGCATAAGCAAACCAGAAGATAGCGCGAAAATACTTGATGAAATGGTAAGTTGCGCTTCTGATATGCTAAAAGAGCTGGGGCTTCCTCATCGTCATATGATGCTTTGTAGCGGCGACCTTGGATTTGGCGCGGCAAAAACTATAGATCTTGAAGTTTGGCTTCCAGGACAAGGAAAATACAGAGAGATAAGCTCTATCTCAAATACCAGAGATTTTCAAGCCAGACGAGCGAAAATCAGATACAAAGACGGTAAAAAAAATGCTTTAGTTCATACTCTAAATGGATCAAGCTTAGCAGTCGGTAGAACTCTCATAGCGATCATGGAAAATTACCAAAATAGCGACGGCTCTATAAATATCCCAGAAATTCTTAAAAAATATATGTAAGGATAAGCTTTGGCAGATGAGCAAAATGAAGTTCAAAAAGAAGAGATAGTAATACTAGAAAAAGACGATGGGGATATAACTCCGCTTGAGGATTTAGATAAAAAAGAGGAGAAAGCAGAAACTCCAAAACCGCAAAAAAAGCCTAAAAAAAATATTTTTGTAATAGCAGCGGCAAGCGGCGTGGTGGCTTTGATTTTGTTGGTTACGGTTATTGCACTGTTAAAAAAAGATAAAACAAAAGAGCAACCGACTCAAAATGTAGAACAGCCTAAACAGGCGCAAGTAATAACGCAAAAATTTAGTCCATCAAAAATCGATGATATGCTAAAAAAAGCAAATAGCCTCTATGAAAGTGGAAATAAATTTGAAGCACTTAAAATTTACGAAAACGTAGCGATATATAATGAAGCTTTATCAAATTACAATCTTGGTGTATCTCAAATGAATCAATCAAAATTTGAAGATGCGATCGGCTCATTTAAAAAAGCTATAGAAAATAATGAAAACACTTCCGTGAGCGCTCTAAACGCTGCTGTAAGCGCACTTGAGATAAACAACGAACCGCTGTTTAAATACTATATAGAATTAGCAAATGCCTTTTTAAGCAAAGAGTCAGACTCTAGTTTATATGACTATTATAATGCGTTGATAAATTACTACAAAGGCTATTATATAGAAGCTTTGCGTATATTAGATAGCTCAAAAAATCGGTATTATGAAGGTCAAAAAAACTATCTTAGATCAAAAATATTAAGCTATATATATCAAGACAAACAGTCCATAAAAGCTCTTGAAAGCACAAATACGTTTGATACAAATATACCTATGGGACTTTTGTACGCTAGACTTGGTGAATATGATCTAGCAAGAAAATATCTAAACAAAGCTTTAGTTGATGAAAATAACGCCGACTCAACAAAACTTGCTTTGGCTTTAATCGATATAAAAACCGGACAATTCAGCTCTGCTGCACTAAATTTAAAAGATATAAACGACAAAAACTCTACATTTATATCTCAAACATACCCTATAAAAACTATCTTAAATCCAGAACTATTTGATATAAATATGGCACAAAAAAACTTCAGCGTAGATATGCTTTTTAGTAAAGACAACATATATCAGATACTATTTTATTTTACTCCATATAAGGTATTTGATGCTAAGCAGACTATAAATTACATAAGAAAAGGCGGAATCAGCGTATTTATAGATGAAAACACACAAGCTGATGAATATCTAAAAACAAGCGGCGCCATATCAAAAGTAAATTTAAATCTATCAAAAACTATAGCAACTGCGCTAAATTATAACTTGAGAGAGGCAAATAAAGAGTTTTTAAATATTGTTAAAATTTACTCAGGTCACTCGATACTTCATTATAATCTAGCACTAACTTATGCTCAGCTTGGTAATTTTTCTGAAGCATATAGACACTTTATCACAAGCTATCATCTAGATTCCACAAACTATTTAGCAGGAGTTTATGCGGTTATGACATCATCGATGATAGGAAAAGAAAATAAAAAACTTATATCAGAAATACTTGATAACCTAAATGAAGATTCAAATTTAAATCAAGAAAATATATATGACTCAATGGTTCAGCTAGTGCTAGGCAACAACGGCGTACTTCAAAGATGGCTTGATGCAGATAATAGTACAAATATCTTAAATATAGTTTTTGATATCATAGCAGCGCAGATAACTGGTAGAAAAGATCTTATCATATCAAAAACAGATAAACTTAAAGAGATTTTACCTAATGATATTATGGCAAATATTCTTTACTCAACAGCAAGATTTACGGATAATAATATAAAAGATTACGCTAGAGATATTCAACATGGATTTTTTAATAACAATGTGAATAAAAAGGCGCTATATGGTGGAGCAAATATCATAAGAATTCAGTATATCAAACTATTGCAAATAGCAGGACTTCTTAATATAGAAAGAGACCGCATAAAATCTGATTTGGAAATTTCTACTCAAAATGCACAAAATATACTTCAAACTTTAGCTTATATAGATCTATTTACTGCAAATTTTGAAGAGTCATACAGTATATACAATGAACTAATAGATAATAAAAATATGAACGATCCAAACACGCTATTCTTAGCTAGCGTAGCAAGTATAGGCGCAAGACATCCAGAAAGTGCGATTGGATATTTAGAGTTATCAAAGCTAGTAGATCCAACATCTATAGAAGATAGATTGGCTCTTGGTATGCTTTATCAAGAAGTAGGAAATATAGACGCGGCGATATCACAATATGAAAATATAGGAAACACAAGCTACAAAAGTGAATTTTTCACTTTTGAGCTAGTAAATTAATCAAATTTGGCTACTGTCTATTTTTCATAGATAAGTAGCTATTTAGAGCGCTTACATACGCTTTAGCACTTGCCATCATAGTATCAATGTCAAGTCCATGACCGATCGTAGCGCAGCTTGAACCTTCAAAAACAACCTTAACAGCTATCTTTGCAAGTGCATCTTTTCCTTGTGAAACAGCATTAACTTTATAATCTTTCAACTCTCCACTAATTCCGCTAATTCTATCAATCACCTTAAATATCGCATCAGCAGTACCGTTTCCAAGAGCTGCATCGCTTATTATATTATCATTAAATTTGATACTCACAGCTGCACTTGAATGTCCAGCATTACATGAGCTTGTGCTTAGAGTTTGTATAGAGTAAATTTCTGGTATTTTTATAATCTCATGGCTAACAAGCGCTCTTATATCATCATCGAAGATCTCTTTTTTCTTATCGCATAACTCTTTAAATTTAATAAACGCTTCATTTATCTCATTATCATCAAGATCAAAACCTAAATTTATAAGTTTATCTTTAAATGCGTGTCGTCCGCTATGTTTGCCCAAAACCAAACTATTTTTCTCAGCACCTATATCTTCAGCTTTTATAATCTCATAAGTCTGAGCGCATTTTAACATACCATCTTGATGAATACCACTTTCGTGGGCAAAAGCGTTTTTGCCGACTATGGCTTTATTTGGTTGGGGCTCGATACCTGTTATACTAGCAACTAATCTACTAGTGGCGTAGATCTCTTTTGTCACGATATCTGTATAAAGCGGTGCAAACTCATCATTTCTAGTTTTTATAGTCATAACTATCTCTTCAAGAGCGGCGTTTCCAGCTCTCTCACCAAGTCCGTTTATGGTACATTCCACTTGTCTTGCACCAGCTTTTATGCTTGCTAAAGTATTTGCCACAGCTAAACCTAAATCATTGTGATTATGCACAGAAATGATAGCTCTATCTCCTATAAAATCCACCATTGATTTTACCATATTATATATCTCGTCTGGCATTCTAAACCCAACTGTATCTGGTAAATTCAAAGTTCTAGCTCCAGCTTCAACAACAGCGGTGCAAATCTCTTTTAAAAATACTATATCGCTTCTTCCGGCGTCCTCGCAGCTAAACTCAACGTCATCAACAAAAGTCTTAGCGTACTTTACTGCTTCAACTGCTCTTTTAATAACTTCATCAGAAGTCATTTTTAATTTATGCTCCATATGGATAGGACTTGTGGCTATAAACGTATGTATGCGTCTATTTTTTGCTGGAGATATCGCTTCTCCTGCGGCTTTAATGTCTTTTTCTAAAGCTCTTGCAAGACTAGCTATACCGATGGAGTGAATTTGTTTTGCTATTTGATTTATAGCATCAAAATCCCCGGGGCTTGCCGCGGCAAATCCTGCTTCCATAATATCAACACCTAAACGCTCAAGTTGCAATGCGATCTGAATTTTTTCTTCAGTATTCATCGAAGCACCCGGGCTTTGCTCACCGTCTCTTAAAGTAGTATCAAAAACTATTATTTTATTCTTATCCATTTTGTTATCCTCTTTTTTTAAATTTAGCATATTGCTAAGTATAAAGATTTGAAATCACCTTGTGTTTGTATGTTGGGGTTATAAAAAAAATAAGTTTTACAGCAGATTAAGGAGAGAGAGTTTGTAGATAAATATATATATTTTTTGTGAAAATGGCGTGGTCATCTGTTCTCCTTGGTTAATTTTATATTTTTAGCAAAAAATCTTGCCCATATAGCTCTAATTATACCATAAATTGTGTAAATAGTGATAAGAATTGTTGCGCTTTCTAACGGACATAGGTATAACATAGAAAATATTATTACCAAATAAACAAGTGTTTTTAAATAATTTGCTCTTTTAAAATCAACTTTTTTAAAACTCGGATATCTAACATTTGATACCATAAGCACGGAAAGTCCAGCCATAATCACTATAAAAATAGGCTCAAAACCGCGCATAAAGTCATAATTATTATAAATTCCGACCCAAAAAGCACTCACTATAGCAGCACTTGGTATAGGAAGTCCTATAAAAACATTTGGCTCACAAGTTCCACTCATAACATTAAATCTAGCAAGTCTTATAGCGCCAAATACTACAAACATAGCTGCTAAAAGTGCTCCAAAACGACCAAAGTTGTAACCTATACTAAAATAAAAAAGTAGAGCCGGAGCCACTCCAAATGCGACCAAATCAGCTAAACTATCAAATTCAACTCCAAATTTAGAAGTAGTTTTCGTAAGTCTAGCGACTCTTCCATCAAGCCCGTCTAATATCAAAGATAAAACTATATAAATTATAGCCTTCATATATTCGCCATTAGCAGATGCTAAAATGCTGATAATGCCTAAAAATGCACTACCTGCTGTAAATAAATTTGGTAATATATATATTAATTTTGGCTTATTTTCCATTGTGTTATTCCTCTAAAAAGCCTATTAGATCGGCTGCTTTTACACTGTTACCAACTGAAACATTTAGTTTTGTAGTAAGAGGTAAAAATAAGCTTACTCTTCCATCTAAAATAAATCCAAATCTCCTACTAACTTTTAACTCTTTTATATCTTCAAGATGTATTTTTCTACTTATTGCGCCGGAATTTATTCTTATAATAACTTGTTTATTTCCAACAGAGCATATATAAGCTACTCTATTATTTAATAAATTTTTATCTAAGCTAGTTGTTGCTAAATTTAGACCGTTTTTAAATTTAATCTCATCAACTTTTAAATTTGCCACAGCGCGCAACACTCCAGAATCAAAAATAGAGTTTTTTATCACAACTTCAGTATATAAAACCCCGTTATAACTACTTTTTCTTATATCTTCGATAACGCCGTCTATAGGAGATAATATAGCGTCCATACTTTCCACAGCAGGAAGTCTTTCTGGGTTTCTATATATAAATACTACAAAAATCAGCAAAATAATAGATAGAAATATAAAAGTATCAAATAAGAGCGATAATAAAAATATGACTCCAAACAAACCGATACTGCGATACCCATACTTACTTATCACTCTTAAATTATCCATAACTATTCCTTGTCTTTTGCTTTTTTTATGTCGCTATTGCCGTCTTCTTCAACTACTAAGCGGCTTGGAATACTATTTTCTTCTTCATAACTTCTGATGATCTCTCTAACCTTTGCGCCTTCTATAGTCTCTTCTTCATATAAAGAATCAACCATTTTTTCTATAGCTCCACGATAAAGCTCAAGAGTAGCAACTACAACGTTAAATCTCTCATTTAAAAAGTTTTTTACATACTCATCTAGTTTATGGGCCATATCATCACTATAATCTTTTAGAGTCTGCCCACCATTTAAAAATACATTTCTTTGTTTTTCAAGCACCATAAGACCTGCGACATCGGTCATTCCATACATAGAAACCATAGCTTTTATAATATCTGTTGCTCTTTCAAGATCATTACTAGCTCCAGTGCTTATCTCTTTTATAAACACATGCTCAGCCGCTCGTCCTCCTAAAAGAACATCAACTTTTGCGATAAGCTCGTGTTTTTGCATCAAGAATTTATTCTCTTCAGGAGCATTTAAAGTATAGCCTAATGCGGCAATACCTCTTGGTATAACAGAAACTTTAGTAACTTTATCTGCACCTTTCGTAGTTTCAGCGATAAGAGCGTGACCGCACTCATGATAAGTAACTATCTTTTTCTCTTTTGGATTTATACGGCGAGACTTTTTCTCAAGTCCAGCGATAGCCCTTTCGACGGCTTCTACAAGATCTTGTTGCTCAATATATTCTTTGCTAGCACGACCTGCTAAAAGAGCTGCTTCATTTATGATATTTGCAAGGTCTGCTCCAGCAAGCCCCGCAGTTAAGCGACCTATCTCATCCATATTTACATTATTAGCAAGTTTCACTTCTTTACTATGAACTTTTAGTATATCAACACGACCTTTGAAGTCTGGTTTATCGACCAAAACTTGTCTATCAAAACGTCCTGGACGAAGAAGAGCAGCGTCTAAAACCTCAGGTCTATTTGTCGCTGCTAGAACTATAACTGGACTTTTATCACTATCAAATCCGTCCATTTCAGCCAAAAGTTGATTTAGCGTCTGCTCTCTCTCATCATTACCGCCCATCATAGCTCCAGCTGCCCTACTTTTTCCTATAGCGTCTATCTCATCTATAAATACTATAGCAGGAGCTTCTTTTTTAGCATTTTCAAAAAGATCTCTAACTCTACTAGCTCCAACTCCTACAAACATCTCTATAAAGCTTGAGCCAGAAACAGAGAAAAACGGAACATCGGCTTCTCCGGCAACTGCTTTTGCAAGTAGAGTTTTACCAGTTCCTGGAGGTCCTACTAAAAGTACGCCTTTAGGAATTTTTGCTCCAAGTCTTATATATCTATCTGGATTTTTTAAGAAATCGACTATTTCTTTAACCTCTTCTTTAGCCTCTTCTACTCCGGCTACATCATTAAATTTGACCTTTGGTCTCTCGCTATTTACAAGCTTTTTGCTACTACCCATTCCAAGTATGCCGCCGCCCATATTTTTTTGCATTCTGCTAGCAAGAAACATCCAAATTCCAAAAAATATAAATATAGGAATGACCCATGAAAACAGCATATCGCTAAGCCAGTTTGTCTCATTATAAGCTCCATAACTCACACCTTCACTCTCAAGAAGAGGAACAAGAGTCTGATCATTTACCTTTTTTGCTACATAAGTCACACCGTTTCCAGTGGCTTTTATGGTGGTTTGTCCTATTACTACATTATTTATCTGCTTTGATTTTATAAGCTGTTTTAACTCTGAATATGTAATATTTTTAGAGCTAGTGCTATCTCCAAATTCATTCATACCATCAGGGTTGAAGCTTCTAAATAAGACAACTATTATTATTGCAAAAATTGCAAAAACCATAATAGGATTTTTGTTAAAAAAGTTTCCGTTATTATTATTTTGCCCGTTTTTATTCTCATTATTTTCCATTTTTATCCTTATTTTTGAATATAAAACTCTCCCACTCATTTTGAGTGATATTCCAAACAAGTTCTAAATCTCCAAAAGCTTGCAAAATTCTATCTTTGTATTTTGTTAATATACCAGATAATATCAGATATCCATTATTATTTACATGCGTTTTTAGATCTTTAGAAAGTAGTAAAATCACGTCAGCTATGATATTTGCTACTACAACATCATATCCACTCTTAGTGTCTGTGATAGAACCGGTCCATATGTTATTGAATTTAATACCGTTTTTTCTTGCATTATCAGTGCTGCTTAAAACAGCTTGCTCATCGGTATCGCAAGCATCTACCGTGAGTCCTAATTTTGCCAAAGCTATACTTAAAATTCCGCTTCCGCAGCCCACATCTAAAGCTGTTTTGCACTCTTTTAAATTTATATATTTACTAATCAAATTTAAGCAGGAGCTTGTGCTTTCATGATGACCAGAGCCAAAAGCAAGAGCAGGATCTATGATGATATCCATAAAACCATCTTTTGGTTCTTCCCAGCTAGGTCTTATATAGAATTTACCGGAGGAGACAGGCTTGATGCCTTTTTTATACTCATTAATCCAGTCTATATTATCTTTGATCTCTAAGCTGGTGGATATATCAGATCCGATTCGTCTAGCAAATTCCTCTAAACCCCAGGATATATTGCTTAGATCGTCTTCATCTCTTAGTATAAAGCCGTTTTCTATCTCTTCTATGCAAGTAGCGCCTAGTTCAAACGCAAACTCTTTTAGAACATCGCTTTTACGGCTTAAAACTTTTAGTTCAAAAAACTTTTCTTTCATTAATTAAGAACATCTTCAAGTTTTTCTTTAAGCACTTGTGGAGTAAATGGCTTAACTATATAGTTATTAACTCCGGCTTTTAACGCCGTAATAACCTCAGCCTTACCGCCTTCAGTAGTTACCATTATAATAGGCATAGTTTCGTATTTTTTTTCGGCCCTTACTTTTTTTACAAGCTCTAAGCCATTCATTTCAGGCATATTCCAATCTGTGATTAAAACGCCAATATCTGGATTTTGTTCCAAAAGACCCCATGCTTCAAGCCCATGCTCAGCCTCTAATATATCTTTATGACCAAGCCTCTGGAGAGTATTTTTAATAATTCTTCTCATAGTAGAGCTATCATCAACAACCAATAACTTCACTAATCATCCTTTCTCAAATTTCTATTATTCTATCAGAATTTAGTTTTAAAAAAACTTTAACAGAATTAAAAATTAGACTTAAAAGCTTCTTTTAAATCTAATTTACCCTCATAATACGCTTTTCCTACTATAACTCCTGCAATATTACCATTTAGTTTTAAACATTTTATATCATTTATATCTTTAACACCACCACTTGCTATAGTATCTATACCACTAGCCTTTGCTATAGAAGCGCTGAATTCCACATTTACACCACTAAGCATACCGTCTCTACTAATATCAGTAGCGATGATGGCCTCTACTCCTGCGTCTGCGTATAGTTTTGCAAGGTCAGAGGCTTGTATCTTACTTACATTTGCCCAGCCTTCTATAGCCACAAATCCATCTATAGCGTCTATGCCTACTACTACTCTATAATTTTTTGCTACTTCTTTTACAAATTCTGGATTTTTAAGAGCGATCGAGCCTAATATAATACGACTAACCCCAGAGTCCAAATAGCTTTTTATACGCCCTTTTGTCCTTATGCCACCACCAACTTCTACTTGTAAATTTGTAGTAGAAACTATCTTTTCAATAGTTTTTAAATTTATAGCATCTCCGGCAAATGCACCGTCTAAATCAACTATATGTAACCATTTAGCGCCCAAATCTTCAAATTCTTTAGCTAGTTCCCAAGGTCTGTCCGAGTATATCTTAGCAGTTTGCATATCACCTTTAGTGAGTCTTACTGCTTTACTCTGTTTTAAATCAATAGCGGGTATTATATCCATTACAACTCCACAAAATTTTTTATAATTTTCAGTCCGTTTTCATGCGATTTTTCAGGATGAGGCTGAAATCCAAAAACATTATCTTTGCAAACCGCACTCACAAACTCATATCCGTAAGTAGTAACAGCCAAAACAGACTCATCATCGCAAACAGCGTGATATGAATGTACAAAATAGAGATAAGAACTCTTTGGCAAACCTCTGTTTATGCTACATTCTTTTTTAAATTCACAGCTATTCCACCCTATGTGAGGCACTTTTAGATGTTTATTAAATTTACTCTCATCAAATTTAATAACATCACCTTTTATAACTCCAAGCCCTTTATGTTCGCCAAACTCAAATCCTCGCTCAAATAAAAGCTGCATTCCAAGACATATCCCAAGAAACGGCTTACCGCTTTTTATAAACTCCAAAATCCCATCTTCCAAGCCATTTACTCTTAGTTTTTGCATAGCGTCTCCATACGCCCCTACTCCTGGAAGTATAAGTTTATCATATTTTTTTAAATTATCACCAAAACTAATCAATTCGCTTTTTGAGCCTACATACTCAAACGCATTTTTTACACTTTTTATATTTCCTGCACCATAATCAATAATCCCTATCAAAGTTGCTCCTTTTTAGCACCCAAAGATATAGGCTTAAAGCTACCATGAGCATAGCGACACCACCTATCAAATATATAGCATATACTACTCCACTAGGATTTGTAATTGCGAATTTAAAAACAAGCATTAATGACTCTATGGCAAGGGCTATGATGATACTTCCTATAAATCTCACCATAGTCTTACTACCGCCGTTGTTATCGTGATTTGATCGCCCTAAAACTTCAGCTTCAAATATAGCTTTCACCAGATCAAATATAGCCAAAGCAAGTGTCAAAACTATGGTAGATTCAAATACTTCACTTATGTTAATATCATGAAAACTTTTTAGCACAAAACTTTTTATACCGTGTATGAAAAGCACAACAGCAACTATAAATAAAGCCAGTGAAAATATAGAATATACTAATTTACTAAATTTACCAAACAGTCCATCAACAGAACTTGGATGAACAAGTTTTAAGATATCAACAAGACTTATATCCATACAAGCTATATATTTTAGCTCATCTTTATCATCATAAACTGGCATAGAAGCGGTCACGCAAAGTCCATTTGTAAGGCTTGAAGGATACGGATCAGTTAGCACGCAACGCTTTTCTCTAACTGCTCTGTAGTAATACGCTTTGTTGCTTCTATTATCACCTTTTCCAGTTATCTTTTTTGAGTCTAGACTTATATTATTTTCTATCTGAATACCGTTTTTATCAAGTATATAAAATGCTTCGAAATACTCTATTTCATGAGCTATTTTATCAAAA
This sequence comes from Campylobacter fetus subsp. testudinum 03-427, assembly GCA_000495505.1. Lineage (NCBI taxonomy): Bacteria > Pseudomonadati > Campylobacterota > Epsilonproteobacteria > Campylobacterales > Campylobacteraceae > Campylobacter > Campylobacter fetus. The sequence continues at coordinate 1,342,155 of CP006833.1, forward strand.
CCTTCATTTATCAAATTTAAGCTGACGCCTGGTAGGTTATTTGGTATATTTCTATCAAAAAGATAACATAAATAAGCTCTTGCTTTATACCTTATATCACTAAATTCCTGAATCTCTTTTATAAGCATTTTAATCCCTATTTAATGAATGATGAAACTCTGGAACTATGTTTTTTAGCTCTACTTCTATCAGCGTTTCATCTTCTAAATTTACAAGTTTATTTATCTGCGAGTTAAGCAGATTTAGATCATACTCTGCGGATTTTGTTACAAAAATACTCTCAAATTTAGTAGCAGCGTCATCTGGATCTATGAGCAGCTCTTCATAAAGCTTCTCTCCTGGGCGAAGTCCGACAAATTTGATACCAAGATTTTCTTTACCGCTTAGTTTCAGCATTCTTGCTGCAAGATCTGCTATTTTAACTGGCTCACCCATATTTAAAACAAAAAGTTCGCCGCCCTCTGCGATACTAGCTGCTTGAAGCACGAGCTGACAGGCTTCGCTAACTAGCATAAAGTATCTTGTGATATCTGGATGAGTTACACTTAATGGCTCATTTGCTGCTATTTGAGCTTTAAATTTAGGTATAACGCTACCGCTGCTACCTAAAACATTTCCAAAGCGCACAGCTACAATCTCTGTTTTACCACTTTCATTTGAGTTTAAAGCGTACAACTCGCAAACTCTTTTTGTTGTTCCCATTATATTTGTAGGTCTAACAGCTTTATCTGTAGAGATAAGTACAACTCTTTTTGCTCCATATTTCTTAGAAAGATCAACAACGTTTTTCGTACCTAAGATATTGTTTTGAACTGCGCTTATAGGATTAAACTCACAAAGCGGAACATGTTTATACGCGGCTGCGTGTATAACGATATCTGGTTTAAATTTAGAAAATACCTCTTCAAACTCTTTTAAATGCATTATATTTAACATTACAAGTCTATTTCTAGGATCGCTTTTTGTAGCTTCGTTTATCTGATATAGATTATACTCGCTATGTTCAACCATTATAAGGTTTTTGCAGCCGTATTTCAAACACTGTTTGCAAATTTCACTTCCGATAGTTCCACCAGCTCCAGTTACCATAACGACCTTACCGCCGATAAACTTCTCAACAACCTTACTATCTAAATCTTTTGGCTTTCTAGCAAGCAGATCCTCAATACTAATATCAGTAATACCCTCTTTTTTTCCATCAAGCAAAGAGAATATCTTGATATCTTTAAAGCCTATCTTATCGAGCTCATCATAAAGCTCTTTAAGTTCGTTTGGACGCAGTTTTAAAGCTATGATCGCAGTTTTTACACCATCTTCTACGTAATTTTTTAATTCGCTTTTATTGCCTACTAAAAATCCATCACAATAAGTTCCTACTACGTCGCTTCTACCATCTACTATCCCAGTAGCATAGTAATCTGCATATCCACTTTTTAATCCTTTTAGCACCTGTAAAGTTTTGCTAGTACTTCCTATAATAACGCAAGGTTCGCCATTATGTGATTTTTTAAAATCCAAAAATATACGTTTTACTATTCTTAAACCTCCGACCATCAAAGCCGATAAAATAGCGTCTATTATGATAACGCTTCTTGGAAATGGATTAAAAAATTCATCGTAAGATATAAAAATAGTATAAAATATACCCGCAGATAGTATAGTAACTAAAAATATTTTTCTAGCTTCATTTAGTCCAAAAAATCTCCAAGGAACTTTATAAAGGCGAAAAATCCACATCAAAACTAATTTAGATGATACTAAAATAATTCCGCTATATATCATTCCACGCTCAAATATCTCAGGTATTTCCCCACTAAATCTAAGCAAAAATGCAAAATATATACTAAGACAAAATATAATAGTATCAAATACTAGAAAAAATATAGTACGCCTATTTTTTGTAGCTCTAAATATCAAAGCGATTTCCTTACTATGCTTACTATTTTATCGATCGTATCATCACTCATATCAGCTCCACTTGGCAAACATATACCTCTATTGAAATAATCTTCACTAGTTCCATCAACAACTCTTAAAGTATCTTTAAAAACAGGCTGCATATGCATAGGTTTCCAAAGCGGTCTGCTTTCTATATCATTTTTATTTAGTGCTTCTATAACTTTTAAATGCGCATTTTTCTCTTTAAAAAGTAGAGTCGTAAGCCAACGATTTCCTTTTGAATTTGAAACTTCAGGCATAAACTCACAAAGATCTCCTAGTAAATTTCGATAAATTTCAAAAATCTCTCTTTTTCTTTTTACTCTGTTAGCTAAAACTTCCATTTGACCAAAACCTATAGCTCCTAAAACATTGCTAAGTCTATAGTTATATCCATAATCCAAATGCTCGTAATGCAAAAGTGGTTCTCTTGCTTGAGTGCTTAGATATCTAGCTTTAGAAACTAAATTTTCATCATTTGAAATCAGCATTCCTCCGCCACTTGTCGTAATGATTTTGTTCCCATTAAAACTATAAACTCCTATATCGCCAAAAGTTCCAAGAGCTTTATCTTCATAAAATCCTCCAAGAGCCTCAGCAGCATCTTCGATAACTTTTATATCTTCATTTTTACAAATTTCAAGTATCTCATTCATCTTTGCAGCTTGTCCGTAAAGATGAGTTACTATCAGGGCTTTTGGCTTTTTAGGTGCATTTTTTATCGCCTCTTTAAGTAGTTTTGGGCTTAAATTCCAGCTCTCATCGCAATCTATAAATATAGGAACACATCTTTCATACATTATAGGATTTACGCTAGCTGCGAACGTGAAAGATGAAGCTAAAACAACGTCTGCATCTTTAACTCCTATAACCCTAAGAGCTAAATGCAACCCTGCGGTTCCTGAGTTTAATGCTAGAGCGCATTTAGCGCCGCTATAGTTTTTTATACTATCTTCAAATTTATTTACATATTCGCCAAGAGGAGCTATATAATTGCTTTTAAAAACCTCTTTAACATACTTTTCTTCATTACCACCCATAAATGGAGGGCTCAAAAAAACACGTGCCATAAAACACTTCCTTTAATTTTTTGTGTATTTTATCAAAGATAGCATAAACTGAAGTTAAAACATGAAATATTTTATACAATATTATATAAATTTAAAAATATAAAAAATAGCTAAATAAAAATTAAAAATATCGGCATTCATTATTTTATTATATATTTTTATATATTAAATATATAATTTTTAAAGTATAATTCAAACATCAATTCATAAAAAAGGAAAAAAATGAAAACTTTGATCATTTTATCACATCCAGATATAGAAAATGGAATTTTTAACAAAAAACTAAGGAATGAAGTTCAAAAAAACGCTTCAGAAGTAAAGATACACGAACTTTACAAAGTCTATAAAGGCTATGAATTCGATATAAAAAAGGAGCAAAAACTTTTAGAAAGTTATGAGAAAATTATTTTTCAATTTCCGCTTTATTGGTACTCTTGTCCGCCTTTGCTTAAAAAATACTTTGATGACATTTTTGAGTATGGATGGGCATATGGAGATAATGCAGATAAATTAAAAGGTAAAATTTTTGGACTATGTATAAGCGCCGCTGGAAAAGAATATGACTTTGATAAAAGCGGTGAAGTAGGATTTAGTATGAAAGAGGTGTTAATTCCTTTTGAAGCTACTGCTAAATTTGTCGGCGCTAAGTTTATAGACTCTTTTATAACTTTTGAAGTAGAGTCTCAAATAAGTGAAGAAAAATTGCAAACCAGAGCAAAAGAGTATTTGGAATATCTTAAAAAATAGTTCTTATACTTAAATTTATGATGATCAAAAACAGTTTAAAGTATAAATTCCCAAAATATAACGGGAATTTATATATGAGATAATTTATAAAAAATAATCTTAAAAATATTTTAGATGTAAATTGATGTTGATTTAATATGAAATTTTAAAATGGTGGTTAGAGGCAGAATCGAACTGCCGACACGCAGATTTTCAGTCTGCTGCTCTACCGACTGAGCTATCCAACCACCTTAAAAAAGAAGTGACATTATATCAGTTTATTCTTAAATATAGCTAAATTACGGCTAAATTTAAAACTTAAAGTTAAAACTCATATCTCTTTTACATATTTTTTAAACATATCTCCTCGTTCAGCGTAACTTTTAAACTGATCTAAACTTGCACAAGCCGGACTTAAAAGTCCTATTTCGCCTGTTTCCATAACCATATTTATGTTTTCTACAGCTTTGTTTAAAAACTCACAATTTATACATTTGATACCAAATTTATCCGCCAAAGAACTTATTTTACCTGCGTTTGAGCCAATCGCGTAAATAGTAGTACTCATATCTCTTAACTCATCAAACAGAGGATCTAAACTTACACCCTTATCATCTCCACCAAGAATTATATGAAGTTTATCATTTTTATAACGTTTTAAAGCTTGTAGCGTAGCGTCGATATTTGTAGCTTTTGTATCATCTACCCAAAGTCTGCCTAATCTATCTTTGAACTCCTCAAGTTTATGAGTTTCTATCTCAAATTTATTCAAAAGTTCATAGCTAACTTTACTAAAAATTATCTTTTCAATACACAAAGCCAAAAGAGCGTCTATTAAAAACGGGGTTCTAAACGAAATTTTGCTTAAATCAATATCAAATCGACTTGCCAAATCCTCTTCGTTTTCATACTCTATGATCTTAGCGCAAGAGCTTATGTTTGCGTATTTTTTAGGTATTATAGCAACGCTTCCTTCTCTCATCATACTAAGTGGTTTAAGTTTTGCTTTTTCATACTCTTGCATAGAACCGTGCCAACTTAGATGATCTGGAGTTATAGGCAACAAAACATAGATATCAGGCTTTGCAAATTTAGTATAATGAATGGTAAAAGAACTCGTTTCTAAAACCCAAACTTTGGCTTTTAAATTTAAAAGATCAGCAAGCGGAGTTCCGACATTTCCGCCCATAGCAGAGCCTCTATCGCCTAAAAGCCACTGAGTCATTTTCGTAGTCGTTGTCTTGCCATTAGTTCCGCTGATCCAGATGGATTTTGGTGTATCGTTTATAAAATAATCATATTCACTTATCAAATTTAAAGCAGATTTTACTAGATCATGATTACAAGGAAATCCAGGACTTGGAATTTCTAAAGAGCTATTTTGAGCATTAAATTTGCTAGGATTTAAAAGTCTATTGCCAAACTCATCAAGACTATCATCTTTGAAGTTATCATCATAAATATCCCAACCGCCGCTTTTTGATATCGCTTTTGTTGTTTTTCCATAACCAAATAGTGACTTTCTCATAATTTACCTTAATTTTAAAGCAATCAACGCTATCAAATTCGCCAAAAGAGCTATCATCCAAAATCTAACGATAATCTTATTTTCACTCCATCCTTTTATCTCAAAATGATGATGGATCGGCGCCATTAAAAATATCCGTTTTTTGCGTATTTTAAAACTACTTACTTGCAATATAACAGACAAGGTTTCCATTACAAAAACAAATCCTATCACTATAAGCAAGATCTCATTTTTAGTTACGATACCCATATAACCTATAAATGCGCCTACGCTAAGACTACCGCTATCGCCCATAAAAACTTCAGCTGGATAGCAATTAAACCATAAAAATCCAAGCAAAGCACCTATAAGAGCAGTAACCAAAATAAGCAACTCGCCTACTCCTACAAATTTAGGCAAAAGCAGATATGAACTATAAACCGCATTTCCCATCAAATAAGCAAAAACACCAAGAGTAACAAGTCCAAATATCGAAGGAACAGTCGCTAAGCCATCTAAACCATCAGTCAAATTTACAGCATTTGAAGCTGAAATTATCACAAGAGCCCAAAATAAAATTATGAAATAACCCATATCGAAAATAGAATATTTGTAAAAAGGGATATAAAAAAGCGAATCTAAATCGGTAAAAAAAAGCAGCAAACAAGCACAAATAATACCTATAATCCACTGCAAAATAAATTTGATTTTAGCGTGCAATCCAGCGTGATTTTTTGCACCCAAAATTTTACCTCTATCATCGATATATCCAAGCAGACTAAAACTAGCAAGTATAAGAATTCCTATAAGCACAAAATCATTATCTAATTTAGCGCTAAAAAGCGTAGCAAGAATAGCGCAAAATACAAATATTACGCCGCCCATCGTTGGTATTTTATTTTTTTTCTTATGATTTTGGGGTGCTAGCTCATAGATAGGTTGATTTGCATTTTTCGCCTTTGCCCACAATATAAATTTAGGCATAAAATATACAGTCAAAACAAAAGCCAAAAAGAAGCTAATACCAGCTCTAACAGTGATATAACTAAAGAAATTTATCCCAAAAAGTTCATAAAAATAATAAAACACGTTAAGCCCTTATATAAAAGTTAAAATTATACAAAAGCATTGATAAAAGTAAGTTAAAATTTAGAAATAATTGATAGAATTACGCAAAGGATTTTTGTATGAATAAAAAATGTATATTAGTGATAACAGATGGTATAGGTTATAATGAAAGTAGTGATTTTAACGCATTTGCCGCAGCAAAAAAACCGACTTACGACTGGTTATTTAAAAATGTACCTATGAACTATATAAAAACAAGCGGGCTCGCCGTTGGACTTCCTGATGGGCAGATGGGAAATAGCGAAGTTGGTCATATGACAATAGGAAGCGGAAGAGTACTATATCAAAATTTAGTTAAAATCGATAAAGCCATAGAAGATGGAAGCTTAGCAAAAAATGAAGCTCTTTTAAATTTAATTAAAAAAGTAAAAAGAGTACATATCATCGGTCTTTATAGCGATGGCGGAGTTCATTCTCATCTTAAACATTTTGATGAAATTTGTAAAATTTGCGAACAAAAAGGTCTGCAAACATACGCTCACGCTATCACTGATGGTAGGGACGTCAGCCCTACTTCTGGGCTAAATTTTATAAAATCTTTAGAAAGCAAATTTAAAATCGCTAGTATAAGTGGTAGATTTTACGCTATGGATAGAGACAAACGTTGGGAAAGAGTAAATAAAGCATATCAAGCTATCTCTCAAAACTCAAATTTACAAAACATAACAGCAACGCAATATATGCAAAACTCATATGATAATAAGATTTTTGATGAGTTTATAGAACCAGCTAGTTTTAGTGATTTTGGTGGTATCAAGCCTGAAGATGGTATAGTATTTATAAATTTTAGAAATGATAGAGCAAGAGAGATCTGCTCAGCTCTTAGCATAAAAGATTTTAGTGAATTTCAAAGAAATAATATCTGCGAAAATCTTATAACAATGACAAATTACGATGACAAATTTAATTTTCCTATAATGTTTAAAAATGATGAGATAAAAGATACTCTAGCAGAAGTTATAGCTAGAAATAATCTTCGTCAATTACACACCGCAGAAACTGAAAAATACGCGCATGTTACATTCTTTTTTAATGGTGGCAAAGAAGAACTTGTAGAAAATGAAATTCGTGTTTTAATCCCTAGTCCAAAAGTAAAAACATACGATGAAAAACCACAAATGAGTGCGTATGAAGTCACTCAAGCTGTTATAAAAGCGATAAACGACGGAATTGATTTTATAGTTGTAAATTACGCAAATGGCGATATGGTAGGACACACCGGTGATTTTGACGCCGCAGTTAAAGCAGTAGAAGCAGTAGATGAATGTTTAGGATCAGTTATAAAAGTGGCTAAAAAAGAGGGTTACTCTTATATGCAAATAAGCGACCACGGAAACTGCGAAGCTATGCAAGACAAAAAAGGCGGAGTTTTAACCAATCATACGATTTTTGATGTATTTGCGTTTGTATTAGCAGATGGGGTTGATAAAGTAAATCCAGGCGGACTTAGCAATGTAGCTCCAACTATTTTAAAACTTATGGATATAGATATCCCAAAAATTATGGATAAACCGTTAATATAATCAAATTTAAATAAAAGGAATCACATGAAATTCAGTGGAAAAAACGTCTTAGTCACAGGAGCTAGTAGAGGGATCGGAGCAGAAATCTGTAAAGCGCTAGCGGGATTTGGCTTGAAAGTATGGATAAACTATAGAAGTAAGCCAGAACTTGCAGATGCATTAAAAGACGAGATAGAAAAGAATGGCGGTAAAGCTGCAGTAGTCAAATTTGACGCTTCAAATGAAGATGAATTCATAGAAGCTATAAATCTCATAGTTCAAGCAGACGGCGAGCTTAGCTATCTTGTAAATAACGCCGGAATCACAAATGACAAACTTGCTCTTAGAATGAAAATGGAAGATTTTTCAAGCGTGATAGATGCAAATTTAAAAAGTGCATTCATAGGTAGCAAAGAAGCTCTAAAAGTAATGAGTAAAAAACGTTTCGGAGCAGTTGTAAATGTCGCTTCTATAGTTGGTGAAATGGGAAATGCAGGACAGACAAATTACGCCGCAAGCAAAGGCGGTATGATAGCTATGAGTAAATCATTTGCCAAAGAAGGAGCTGCTAGAAATATACGTTATAACTGTGTAGCACCAGGATTCATACAAACTGATATGACTGATGTGCTACCTGAAGAAGTAAAATCAAATTATATAGCAAATATACCTCTAAAAAGGCTAGGTGAAGCTAAAGAGATCGCAAACAGCGTTGCTTTTTTGCTTAGTGATTACTCAAGCTATATTACCGGTGATGTTCTTAAGATTAATGGCGGTTTATATATGTAGCAAACTTTAAGCAAAAATATAGTACTATTTTGCACATTTTTATTTATTAGGAGAAAATTATGGCAGTATTTGATGAAGTTAAAGATGTAGTCGTAGAGCAGTTAAGTGTTGCTCCAGACGCGGTTAAAATGGAATCAAAAATCATAGAGGATCTAGGCGCCGATTCACTTGATGTTGTTGAGCTTGTTATGGCTTTAGAAGAGAAATTCGAAGTAGAGATTCCAGATAGCGAAGCTGAGAAACTAATAAGCATATCTGATGTTGTAAATTATATAGATGGTCTAAAAAAATAAATTTCAACAAGGAGAGTAGCATTGAAAAGAGTCGTAGTAACTGGTATGGGTATGGTGAATGCGCTAGGTCTTGATAAAGAGACATCTTTTAAAAATATTTGCGATGGTAAAACCGGAGTTAAAAAGATAACCTTGTTTGATGCTACGGATTTTCCTGTTCAGATAGCTGCACAAGTAGATGACTTTGATCCAGCTACTGTTATGGAAGCAAAAGAGATAAAAAAGGCAGATAGATTCATACATCTTGGCCTACAAGCAGCAAATGAAGCTATGATCGATGCAAATTTAAATGAATTTGATCCGAACGAATTTGGTGTTAGCTCAGCTGCTGGTATAGGCGGACTCCCAAATATTGAAAAAAACTCAAACATATGTTTTGAAAAAGGTCCTAAAAGAATCTCACCATTTTTTATCCCATCCTCACTTGTAAATATGCTAGGTGGTTTAGTTAGCATAAATCACAATCTAAAAGGTCCGAATTTATCAAGCGTTACAGCGTGTGCAGCCTCAACCCACGCTTTATGTGAAGCCGCAAAAAGTATAATGATAGGTGAAGCTAAAGCTATGCTCGTTGTTGGTGCAGAATCTGCAATATGCCCTGTTGGTATCGGAGGATTTGCTGCTATGAAAGCGTTATCTACTAGAAATGACGACCCTGAGCATGCTTCACGTCCTTTTGATAAAGATAGAGATGGGTTTGTGATGGGAGAAGGGGCTGGTGCTTTAGTTCTTGAAGAGTATGAAAGTGCATTATCTCGTGGGGCTAAAATTTACGCCGAAATAGTCGGATTTGGAGAAACTGGAGATGCACATCATATAACAAGTCCTAGTCAAGACGGTCCAGAACGTGCTATGAAAAAAGCTCTATCAATGGCTGGAAATATAAAAATTGATTACGTAAATGCTCACGGTACTTCAACATATGCAAACGATGCAAACGAAACTAATGCTTTAAAAGCAATATTTGGATCAAATGTTCCTCCTGTTAGCTCAACAAAAGGTCAAGTCGGTCATTGTTTAGGAGCTGCTGGAGCTATAGAAGCTGTTATATCTATAATGGCTCTGCAAAATAGTATTATCCCGCCTACTATAAACCAGATAGAAAAAGATGACGAATGCGATCTAGATTATGTTCCAAATATAGCTAGAAAAGCTCAACTAAAAACAGCTATGAGTAACTCTTTTGGTTTTGGTGGAACAAACGGCTCTGTAATATTTAAAAAGTTGGAAAAATAATGGCTAGCTACCTCGACTTTGAGAAAGGCATAAAACAGATAGACGACGATATAGCAAATGCAAAAATAAGAGGCGACGAACACGCCGTAGAAATTTTAAGAAAAAATTTAGAAAAAGAAATAACAAAAACATATAAAAATTTAAATGAATTTCAAAGATTAAATTTAGCAAGACATCCTGATCGTCCGTATGCTCTTGATTATATCAGAGCGTTACTAAAAGATAGCTATGAAATACACGGCGATAGAGCATTTCGTGATGATCCTTCTATAGTATGCTATATCGGATATATAGGTGGTAAAAAAGTTATAGTTATAGCAGAACAAAAAGGAAGAGGCACAAAATATAAGATAATGAGAAATTTCGGTATGCCTCACCCTGAAGGGTATAGAAAAGCATTAAGAATCGCTAGATTAGCAGAAAAATTTGAGATACCTATTATATTTCTTATAGATACTCCAGGAGCTTATCCAGGAGTTGGAGCTGAAGAGCGCGGTCAAAGTGAAGCGATAGCTAGAAATTTATTTGAATTTAGCGAATTAAAAACTAGAACGATAGCAGTTGTTATAGGTGAAGGCGGAAGCGGTGGAGCACTTGCTATAGGAGTTGCTGATAGACTAGCTATGATGAAAAACTCGGTATTTTCAGTTATATCTCCTGAAGGATGCGCTGCTATATTATGGAATGATCCATCAAAAAATGAAGCTGCAACAAAAGCTATGAAAATTACCGCAGACGACCTAAAAGAACTAAAACTTGTAGATGATGTGATAGATGAACCTGTTATGGGTGCTCATAGAGATAAAGAAGGAGCTATAAAAGCTCTTGGCGAGTATATATTAAAACAGTTAGACGAACTAGAAAAACAAGATATAGATGATGTAGTCAAAAATCGTATAGAAAAGATACTATCTATCGGAGCGTACGCTTAAATTTGCAACGGTTAAAAACCATTGCAAACTAAGTTTATCTTATATTTTGTGCTTTTTTACAACTCTCTTTATCGCCACTATGACAAGCCCTTATATAAATATCTTTGGCTATTTCAAGACTTTTATCCACGCCTTTTCCAGATTCAAACATATAAGCCAACCTCAAACAAGCTGGTAAATATTGAAATTTAGCACAAGTATAATCATAAGCTCTAGCAGCTGTTTTAAAATCTAATTTATCATAAAAGTAATCACCCAACTCTTTGCAGCTAGTTTGAATTCCTGATTTGCACTCTTTATCTAATTTTTCTATTTTAGAATCTTGGTTAGTGCTAAGTGTTTTAGGCTCTATCTGCTTTTGAGCTGAAGCTTGTGCGCAACCTGCTATGAAAAAACAAGCGCCGATCAAAGCAGTAACTTTTATGATATTCATCTTTTACCTTTTAAATTTGACTAAACAAGTCATTTATAGCTTCGCTTATACTAGGATGAGTAAAAATCTGGCTTTTAAGCTTAGAAGCTTTGATTTTATTTTCCATAGCCAAGCTAAACATATTTATTATCTCGTTTGCATTTTTACAATGCAGCGTGACACCAAGTATTTCATCACTATTTTTATCTACAATGGCTTTCATAAAACCAGTATCGTGAGCTAGAACTTTCGCCATAGGTACAGAGCTCAAACTTACTTTTGCTATCTTTAACTCACGATTTGATAGCTCCTTTTCGCTTTTGCCAACTTGACTAAGCTCGGTATCCATAAAAGTCGTAGTAGCCCACACGCTTCTATTAGCAGTGCTGCGAGTTTTATCGCCAAATATATGATCAAATACTATACGATAATCATCAAGACTAATATAAGTAAATTCCGGTCCTCCTTTACAATCTCCAACAGCATAAATATGAGGGATTGTAGTTTGGAGATGGTCATTTACAAGCACTTCGCATTTGTCTCCAACTGCGATATTAGCATTTTGCAAAGACAACTCATCTATCGCCGGAGTTCTACCAAATGCAGCTAAAAACGCATCTGCTTTTATACTTTTACCTATACCGTTTTGATTGAAACTAAGAGTATCGCCATCAAGTTTTTCAAATTTGCTACCAAGAATGATTTCTATGCCTTGAGCCTGCAAAGCTGCTTTTACGCTACTTGAAACATCATTGTCAAGGTCGGGTAAAAACTCGTTTCTCCTTGCCATAATAGTTACTTTTGAACCAAAATTTGCAAACATAGAAGCAAACTCGAGCCCTATAAATCCCATACCTAAAACAATTAAGTGTTTTGGTAGCGTTTTTAAATTTAAAATAGTCGTGGAAGTATAAATTTGATTTGATTTAACTTCAAATGGTATATCTTTCTCCTTGCTTCCAGTATTTATCACAATTACCTTAGCACTTAGCTCTTCACCGTCTGCTAAAATAGTATTTTCATCTTTAAATTTAGCAGTAGCTTTTATGAGCGTTACATTTGGATTATCATTTAACATACCATAGTTTTTAGCTCTAAGTGCGCTTATAAGCGTATCTTTAGCCTCTATCGATTTAGAAAAATACTCATTTTTGTCGCTGAAAAATTTAGCATCTTTGCTCAGAGTAACTAGTTTTTTAGTTGGAATACAACCTATATTTATACAAGTTCCTCCGTACATTTTATCGCTTTTTTCTATCAAAGCAACTTTTTTACCCATGGAACCAGCTTTAGCTGCTAAAGTTTTCCCAGCCTTGCCAAATCCGATAATTATCAAATCATACTTCACGACTTTCCTTTACGCACGGCTTAGGATATAGTATGTCTCCTTACCGTCTAGTTTTTTGATTTTGAACTTGTATTTTAACGCCCATTCATTAACCATATCATTGAAGGTTTGTTTAATTTCATCATCGTTTGATTCGCATTTAATCTTAAAAACATCTTCGCTATTTGATATAGCAACGAAAGAAGTATATATTTTTAGTTTTTCATTTAAATTTAAAATATGAGAAATTTCATTCTCATCAAAGTCGCAAGCAGACAAAATTCTTTTAACCTGCTCTAATAAAGCACTATTTACGTTATATCCAAGACCTGTTAAAACTAGATCTAAGCTCATTTTTTCTCCTTATTTTAGTTTGATTTATTAAATTTATATATTAAATTACTCTTTGTCTATACTACTTTTTTGACTTATAAGCACTGATTCTATTATCTTTTTTATATCTCCATCAAGTATAGCGTCTGTCTGGCTGTACGCTTCACCGCTTCTATTGTCTTTGACTTGTTGATACGGGAAAAGTACGTATGAGCGTATCTGATGACCCCAGCCTATCTCGCTTTTTTCTATGGCGTTATTTGCCTCTTGTTGTTTCATAAGCTCAAATTCGTAAAGTCTTGACTTTAGCATTTTCATAGCAGTAGCTTTGTTTTTATGCTGACTTCTGTCGTTTTGACACTGCACAACGATATTTGTTGGTATGTGAGTTATACGCACCGCACTTTCTGTTTTATTTACATGCTGTCCGCCTGCTCCACTAGCTCTGTAATAATCCAACCTAAGATCTTTATCTTCTATTTCTATAGCTATATCATCATCAACTTCAGGGCTTACCATTACGCTTGAAAAGCTTGTATGGCGGCGTCCTGCACTATCAAATGGACTAGTTCTAACAAGGCGGTGGATACCATTTTCAGCTTTTAGATATCCATAAGCATTCTCGCCTTTTACGATAAAACTTACATCTTTTAGTCCGGCTTCATCGCCTTCTTGAAAGTCCAAAGTTTCAACTTTAAATCCTTCTCTCTCGCAAAATCTCAAATACATCCTATAAAGCATACTTGCCCAGTCATTACTCTCTGTTCCGCCTGCTCCTGGATGTATGCTAACTATAGCATTTTTGCTGTCGTCTTCTCCGCTAAGCATCATAGAAATTTCTAAATTCGTTATCTTATCTTCAAGGTTTTGCGCATCTTCAAAAAGTGAGTTGATAGTTTGCTCGTCATCTTCGGCGTTTGCTAGCTCATAAAGATCATAAGCATCACTTAGCGCACTTTTTACGTTTTTAAATTTACAAAGCATATTTGAAATTTTAGTTTTTTCTTTGCCTATTTCACCAGCTTTTTTGATATCACTCCAAAACTCAGAGCTATTTTCTATCTCTTCTATCTCTTTAAGTCTTACTTCTATGTCTTGAGGTCTTATAACACGACTTATATTTTGAACTTTGGTATTTAATTTTTTTAAGAGTTCGGTGTATTCGTAACTGTCCAAATTCTATCCTTAATTTTTTAGTAATTTTATCAAATTTTTCGTTAAAATTTGGTTATGAGATTTTAGTTGCAAAACTCAATACGTATATGATAACTAAAACTACAAATATCATATTTTAGAAAAATTATGATAAAATATTAGATTAAAAATTCTTACAAAGAGTAATTCAAAAATGCAAATATTAAAAAGTGTTAGCGAACTTCTAGAATTTCGCAATAACTGCAGCGGTAGCGTAGGCTTTGTACCTACTATGGGTGCTTTACATAACGGTCATGCAACGCTTATAAAAAACTCGGTTTCGCAAAACGACGATACGATAGTAAGCGTATTTGTAAATCCTACGCAATTTTTACCCGGAGAAGATCTAGAAAAATATCCAAGAAATCAAAGCGGAGATATAAAAATATGCGAATTGTGCGGAGCAAGCGCACTGTTTTTTCCAAATGCAGATGAAATATATAGCAAAGACGAACCGCTCATAATAGCTCCAAAACGCATATCTACCATACTTGAGGGCGCTACTAGACCTGGTCATTTTGATGGCGTATGTATGGTTTTAAACAAATTGTTTAATCTTGTTTCCCCGACTAGAGCGTATTTTGGTAAAAAAGATTCTCAGCAGCTAGTAATCGTACAAAATATGGTAAAAAGGTTTTTTTTAAATTTAGAAATAGTACCTTGTGATATAGTAAGAGAAAGCGATGGACTAGCACTTTCAAGTAGAAATAGTTATCTAAACGACGATGAACTTTGCTACGCTTTAAAATTATCAAGATCTCTTATGAGAGCTTCAAATTTAATAAAAGCAAACGAGCTAAACTCAAAAATCATAAAATCATCTATGAATGAGTGCTTAGAGCCGTTAAAAGTCGATTATATCGCTGTTGTAAATAGAAATTTTGAACCGATAGAAAATGTCGAGATAGGAAACAGTATAATTTTAGTCGCTGCGTATGTCGGCAAAACCAGATTAATAGATAATATATGGATATAATATGCCAAATTTATACTTAGTTTCACTTGGCTGCAATAAAAATCTAGTCGATAGCGAGATAATGCTAGGACGCCTTAGCTCGTACGATATAGTAGATAAACCAAATAACGCAGATGTAATGATAGTAAATACATGTGGATTTATAGAGAGCGCAAAAGAAGAGAGCATAAGAGCCATACTAGAACTAGCGAGTTATAAAAAAGAAAATAGCGTACTAGTAGTCACAGGTTGTCTCATGCAAAGATATCGTGATGAGCTTATGAAAGAGCTTCCAGAAGTGGATATATTCACAGGCGTGGGTGACTATGCTAGCATAGATGAGATGATATTAAAAAAACAAAATCTATTTAGTCCAGATGTTTATTTACAAAAAAGCGACACAAAACGCGTTATAACCGGATCTAGCTATCACGCATATATAAAAATAGCCGAAGGTTGCAATCAAAAATGCAGTTTTTGCGCCATACCAACTTTCAAAGGCAAGCTAAAAAGCAGAGATATAAAAAGCATAATCAACGAAGTAAAAGAGCTAACAAAAGATGGATATAGCGACTTTAGCTTCATCGCGCAAGATACTAGCTCATTTTTAAGAGACGCAGGGTTAAATGATGGACTCATAAAACTTATAGATGAAGTAGAAAAGATAGAAGCTCTAAAATCTGCTAGAATTCTCTACTTATATCCAACAACTGCTAGTATGGAGCTTATAGATAAAATTATAGCTTCACCTAAATTTGTAAATTACTTCGATATGCCTATCCAACATATAAACGACGATATGCTAAAGATAATGAGGCGCGGAAGCTCAAAAGAGCGTTTAAAAGAGCTTTTAACAAAGATGAGGAATGCCGAAAATAGTTTTCTAAGAACAGGAGTGATAATAGGTCATCCAGGTGAAACGCAGGAGAGATTCAATGAGTTATGCGAGTTTTTAAGCGAGTTTAAATTTGATAGGATATCAGCTTTTGCTTACTCTAAAGAAGAAGATACTCTTGCTTATGAAATGGAGCAAATTCCTTCTAAAACTATAACAAAAAGATTAAATACAATAGAAAAAATTATAAAAAAACAGATAGATGATAGTTTCAAAAGCCTAGTAGGCGAGGTCATAAAAGTCCAGATAAATGGCTCAAGCAGTGAAGGTGAAATGTTTTTTGGAGCTAAAAGCGTGATATGGGATCGAGAGATCGATGGTGAAATTCTCATAAATGACACTCAAATAAAAGATCCTAAAGTGGGTGAAATTTATGATTGCAAGATAAATGAATTTGTCAAAGATAAGCTTATCGGAGAGATTATTTGCAACTCTTAAATTTAGATAGTTTGCATCATAAAAAGTGTTTGTTAGCATTTTCATATGGAACTGATAGCACCGCGCTTTTTCATATATTAAATGAGCAAAATATAGAATTTGACTGTGCATTTATAAATTATAAAACAAGAACTCAAAGCGATGAAGAAGAAGCTAGCGCAAAGGAGCTTTGCTTAAAATTTAATAAAAATATTTATATAAAAATAGCACCTTTAAATTTAGAAAACGGCTCAAATTTTGAAAAAAAAGCACGTGATATCAGACATAAATTTTTTGATGAAATTTGTATCAAATTTAACTATGACACGCTGATTTTAGCTCATCAGCTAAATGACTGCTTAGAGTGGCTATTTATGCAGCTTGGCAAAGGCTCTGGAACAGTGCAGTTATGCGGATTAGAACCTACAAATACAAAAATAGCCGAATTTCAAAATATCAAAAAACAAATTAGAGTCATAAGACCGCTGATAAACGTGAGTAGAAATGAGATCGTATCTTATTTAAAACAGAAAAATATCAACTACTTCACAGATATTTCAAATTTCGATTTTAAATTCAAAAGAAACTTTATAAGAGCAAATTTCAGCGATGCTTTTATAGAAAAATTTGAAAAAGGAGTTATAAAAAGCTTTGAGTTTTTAAGAGCAGATAGGGCTGCACTTTTAGGAGAGTTTATCTATGAAGACTCAGAGTTTTTTATCATAGAAAAAAGCATAAATTCTATAAATTTGATAGATTTGGCTTGTAAAAAATTAGATATTTTAATGAGTCAAAACTCAAGAAAACAGTGCTTAGAAAATGACTGCGTGGTATCTCATAAAGTGTGCATAACTTCTAATGAAACGCGATATTTTGTAGCTCCGTTTATAAAACAAAAAATGGATAAAAAGTTCAAAGAAAAGTGTAGAGTTTTACGCATTCCCCCACTACTTCGCGGATATCTGAGTCAAAATATACATCTTATGACTCTTTTTGAGACACATAAACCTTTATCTTAAAACTCGTATCTATCTTATCTGCGTTTCCTTTCATAGAGATAGGAAAATCAACCCTTATTATATTTTCATATTCATTTATAAAATCTATAAAACTATAGAAATTTTGAGGGCTTTTTATAAGACCGGTAACATTTAATTCATATCTCAAAAAATGCTCATTTTTATCTAACTGCGGAAGTTTATTTAACTTCACATTGCTAAAGTATTTTCCAGCTCCAGTTACAAATTTCATCTCGTTAAAATGGCTAACTATGGCCTCTAAAGGTCTTATATTTTTATCTTTTAAGCTTGTTAAATTTGCTAATTGAGCGTTATATACTTGTTCTATTTTGCTTAAATTTATCATCTTATCATTGTTGATAATTTTTGCATTTTTATACTCTTTGATACTAGGAACTATAAAACCAAATATCATGATAATACAGCAAATTGCAAAAACTAACGCGTAAAATAGCAATTTTACGATATCGATCTCTTCTAAGCTTCTATCTTTTCTCATTTTCAACCTCTAAATTATCCATTTTATTTATACTAACGAAGTTAAACCAACCATTTTCTAGCTGATAAAAAGTAGTACTTGAACTATTAAAGATCGATTTTAATGGAGCTTCTAGTAGCAGCTTATAAACATCTTTTGTTGGAGTAAGACCTTTGACTATAAGTGAGTTTGTGTCGATATAAACATCATTTAGCGTGATGGCATCTGGTACTAAATCAAATAGATTGTGAAGACTTTTTTTTAAAATATTATTTGATGAATATATATCAAGCGCGGCGTCTCTTTGCACCATAAGCGTCTTCATCTCGGATTTTAAATTTGAAATCTGCGCAAATATCTTATCGTATCTGACTTGTTTCTCGTCGTTTTGTTTTTTAAGCGAATACGTTTCAAATTTGATAAATAAATCAGCACACACCAAAAAAAAAGTTACTATCAAAATAGCAGCTATCCATATCTTAGAAAAGATTGAAAATATCGGTTTTAATTTTGGTTTAATAAAACTATAACTCATACGTAAAGCTCTCTGATCATAATATCATTCATATCATTTTCAATGTTTATCTCTTGCATATCGGCTTCTATCAAAAGCTCTGATTCAAGGATACTTAAAAATGACTTTTCTAATTTCAAACCATCAAAAATCATTATATGCTCTATAAAATCGCTTCTATAAACTTCGTTTTTATAAAACTCCATTATCGACAAACGTATATTATTTAAAAGTAGAGTTTCTCTACCTATATCTCTCACGCTATCTTCTAAATTTCTACTGATATCGTTTATTTCAGAGCTTTGCAGATCTTCAAAAGACTCTTTTTTTGAACTACTTATAAGGGAATTTAAATCATCTAACCCGTCTAATTCGTTTAGTTTATCTTCTTCTTTTTCTATAACATTGTCGATATCTGTAGTATCTTCTTTACTAAGTTCTTTTTCATCAACCAAGTGGCTGTTATCTTTTCTAGTATCAAAATACGCCGAAAATCTCATTTCTTTATTTTGAAATATCATCATAGTCATACTATCTTCTATGTTGTAGATATATAATATCAATTTATCTTTTATCATATTTCTTAAGATACTCTCATATAAGATAGAAAATGGGGAATACACAAGATCTGCATCAGCTTTATTTAAGTAGCTATCAAAAGCTGCTATTTCGCCTTTTGGGACTAAAATCGACCAGTTATTATCCACAGATACTATATCTACACTATTATACTGTATAGCAAATTTAGAAAAATCTTGCTTACTAACTGCAGGGATCGCCCACTGTTGCGGACTATTTAATAAAACAGACAGATATACTGAGTGATACTCGCTTTCGCGCTTCTTTAAATATTCGTTAAATTTAATATCAACCCTACCGTCTATACAATCAAAAACAGCTTCTAAATTTTTTATAATTTTACCATTTTTAATGGCTCTAGCGTATGTATAGCACTGATTATCTTTTATAACAGCACTTATATAAAGAGTTGATAAAAACTTTCTAATCCAAGAAGCCATACCTTGCCTTAAAATTTAATTACATATGTTATCAAATTTAGCATTAAAATTATATTATACACCAATTCAGTTAGGCATTTTGCTTGATATGAGTGCTTTAGCATCGTTCATACTAAGCCCTGATATGCTAAATGGCTCACTTAGGGTATAGGTTATTTTGCTAAATGGTTTTGGTAAAATCATCTTATCCCAACTACCAAACTGCCAAAATTTACTAGCTTCGTAATTGAGAATTACGATATTTACATTCATCTTTTGAGGAATGGCGACACATCCATCTGAAATACTATGCCTAGGACCTTTTGGACCATCTGGAGTTATGGCAACGTCAGTTCCTTCTTTTATCGTTCTAAAAGCAGCTAAAAGTGCCTTTAAAGCACCTTTTCTTGAACTTCCACGAATAGTTCCTATACCAAAATGATAAGCAACGCCATTTACCATTTCTCCATCTTTATGGTCTGATATCATAACTTTTACATTTTTAGTATTCCACCATTTTTTAAATACAAATGGAAGCATCACAAGCTTTCCGTGCCAAAAAAGAATTACGCAAGGCTCTTTTGAGATACTTTTGCCTTTAAACTCTTTTTTGCAAGTCATATATATTATATGCATAATAGATATGATTAACAACTCGACAAATTTGATAAAAAGCTTATCTTTAAATGATTTGCCCATATAAAACCATTCTTTTTGGATCTGTAATTTTTACTTTTTGGATCTTTCCAAGCAGCTCTTCGCTACCATCAACTTGCACCAAAAAGTTATTAAACGTACGACCTGCTACGCTACTATTTGCTCTGAGTTCTTCAAAATATACCTCATGAATAGAGTTATTTTGAGCTTTTACGATCTCATCTAAAATTTCAGTATGTCTAGTTTGAAGCGTACTTAAGCGATTGCTTGCTATATCGCTATTTACTTGATTTGTCATACTTGCAGCAGGAGTTAGCGGACGAGATGAGTACTTAAATGAAAACATCTGTTCAAATTTAATGCTTTCTACGACACTCATAGTATCAGCAAAATCCCTATCGCTCTCACCCGGAAACGCTACTATGATATCTGTAGAAATAGTAACATCGGGGCAAATCTCTCTTAATTTTAAAGCGCGATCCAAAAACCACTCTTTTGTATATCCTCTTTTCATAGCTTTTAAAATCTCATTTGAACCGCTTTGCAAAGGCATATGCATGGATTTACAAATTTTAGGATTTGTGCTAAATTCTTTTAAAAACTTATCATCCATGTGTAGCGGATGAGGACTGGTAAAACGAATTCTCTCCACGCCATCGACTTCGCTTATTAAATTTAAAAGATCGCTAAAATCTATCTTCTCATGAACTCCTGAAAATCTTTTACCGTAATTATTTACATTTTGACCAAGCAAAAATATCTCTTTTGCGCCAGAAGAAGCTGCTTTTTTCACCTCTTTTAAAATGATATCTTTTGGAATGCTTATCTCATCGCCTCTAGTTTGTGGAACAATGCAATAAGTACATTTTTTATCACAACCTATCATAATATTTACAAAGCTTTTATAAGGACTTGAGCGAAAATCTCCAAAAGCATACTCGCTCTCATCGTGATTTATATCTACGCTTACGAATTTTGGAGTATGAAGCGCTGTTGTTATTTTAGATATATTTCTAGCACCAAGAACGAAATCTACATATGGAGCGCGCTTAAAAACTTCACTTCCAAGGTGACTTGCAGTGCAACCACAAACTCCTATCTTCGCCCCTTTTTTCTTAGCTTTTTCGTATGTTCCAACCTCACTAAAAAGCTTATGAACAGGTTTTTCTCTAACTGAACACGTATTTATGAGTATGAGATCAGCATCTTCAATAATACTAGTAACTTCGTAATTCTCTTTTTGGCTTAGTTCAGCAATGATATGCTCACTATCGCGAACATTCATCGCGCAACCTAAAGTCTCTATAAACAGTTTCTTTTTAACGCTCAAAGGATATGCACCTCGTACATATAGTCATTTTCATCAAGTCCGTATCTTACTGTACGGTGATAGACGCTAAGTCCTCTTTCTTCAAAATACTCTACTAAGGCTATCAACTCTTTATGCGAATTGTCTTTATCGAAATAAAAAATCTTGCCGCCATCTTTGCCTATAGCTGCTTCTATTTTATCTAAACTTATTGTTTTTGGCTTATTATCAAGTTCTGTTCTGGCTAGCTTTAACTCCATTTTCCGTCCTTTTTTACTGTTTTAAGCTGGTGAGTATATCAAAATTGCGATAAAAATTCGTTTAAATTTGAAAATACCGAAATTTGATAGCACTAATTTTAAAGAAAATAAAAGTTAAATTTAGTTATAATCAGCCCACTTGCAAATTTTAAATCCCCAATTTATTATTTTCAAATTTAGCATAAACAAAAGGGTTTTTTATGGAAAAAATTTCAGATATCATCGAATCTATAGCAAATGAAAAAGGCTTAAATTTTGAAGATGTAAAAGAGAGAATCATAAGAGCGTTCGTAAATGCGGCAAAAAGATTGTACGGATATGAGTGCGAGTATGAAGCTAGTCTTGATCCAAATACAAAATCTATACATTTATATCAAAAAATTTTAGTAGTAGATGATAGTGATGAGAGACTAGACGAAGAGCATTTCATCAGTCTTAAAAAAGCTCACGAACTAGACACTACACTTGAAATAGGCGATAGTTTAAATTATGAGCTAAACATTGATGAGTTAGGTAGAACCGGAGCTGGAATTCTATCTCGCGAGATAGAATATCATATTCAAAGATTGATTGAAGAAAAAATTTATGAAAAATATAATTCTAAAATAAACACGTTGGTATTTGGCACCGTCACAAGAGTCGATTCAGAAGAAAATACTTTTGTAGAGATCGATGAGATAAGAGCTGTTATGAGTATGAAAAATCGTATAAAAAATGAAAAATTCAAAGTAGGAAATGTAGTAAAAGCAGTTATAAAAAGTGTCCGTTTAGATAAAAAAGATGGTATAAAAGTAGAACTTTCGCGTACATCACCGAAATTTCTTGAAGCGCTTTTAAAAGCAGAAGTTCCAGAGATAAAAGATGGAGGCGTTATAATCCAAAATAGCGCTAGAATTCCTGGTAAAAAAGCAAAGATTGCACTATTTTCCACCACACCAAATATCGATGCAGTCGGAGCAACGGTCGGCATAAAAGGCGTTAGGATAAATGCTGTAAGCAGTGAATTAAACGGAGAAAACATAGACGCCATAGAGTATAGTAGTGAGCCAGCCATATTTGTAGCAAGAGCTCTAGCTCCTGCTATAGTAAGCTCAGTAAAAATAGACGATAAAAAAGCCATTGTTTCTTTAGTGGCGGAGCAAAAAAGCAAAGCTATCGGCGTTAGTGGTATAAATATAAGACTAGCAAGTATGTTAAGTGGATTTGAAATTATACTTCATGAGATCGGTGCTCCTACTCAAGAAGTAAGCAACGAAGAGGGTTTAAAAAATCTAAAAGCTCTTTTTGGAGATATGTAGTTCAAATACAAATAAAAGCTGCGTAATCACCGTGCAGCTTTTAAATTTATAAAAAACTACTTTGAAACTACTTTGCACGGATTTCCGTATGCTTTATCGCCGATTAAAATATCTTTTACGATCACGCTTCCTGCGCCTATCATAATCTCATTTTTTATCTTAACGCCTTGCACCGCGCAGCTTCCTATTCCTATCTGGCTACATTTTCCTACGCTTACATTTCCAGCCAAAGAAACTCCTGGGCATATATGAGCAAATTCACCTATAAAACAGTCGTGTTCTACTATAGCTCCTGAGTTTATTATAACTCCATCTTCTAATATAGCACTCGCATTTACCACTGCGTTTGCCATTACCACGATACCTTTTCCAAATTTAGCACTTTGAGAGATAGAAGCGCGTGGATGGATTAAATTTACTACGTTAAACCCGCTTTGCAGAACCATTGTTTGTAATTTTTGTCTTATTTTAGCATTGCCTATGGCTATTACCATATCATACTTTGGAAGTTCTTTTTTAAATTTAAACTCACTTGCGTCATCTAAAAAAATGATCTCATCATAGCCATTTAACTTTGCTATCTCAGAAACTACTTTACCATGTCCGCTATGACCGTAAATATAAATTTTTTTCATATTTCAACCTAATTATTTCCGTTGAACTCTTCAGTAGTAACCATACCATCTTTGCTTATACCATCTTTTTTAATAACTTTTTTAACCGTTAAAAATGCTATTTTTAAATCCATTAAAAAGCTTAAATTTTTAGCATAGTAACTATCGTATTCAAACTTTTTCGCCCAGCTAATATCGTTTCTACCATTTACCTGAGCAAGTCCTGTTATACCAGGTCTTACCGTGTGGCGAAGCTTTTGTTCATCGTTATAAAGTGGTAAATACTGAATGAGCAAAGGTCTTGGTCCTATAAAACTCATATCGCCTTTTAAAACATTAAAAAGCTGCGGCAACTCATCTATGCTAAGAGATCTTAATTTTTTACCAAATTCACCCAAACGAAGCTCATCGCTTAGAAGTTTGCCGTTTTCATCTTTTGCATCGCTCATAGTTCTAAATTTATAAATTTGAAATACTTTTTCACCCAGTCCGGGTCTGTTTTGAGTAAAAATTACAGGATTTCCTAAACGCTTTTTTATAGCAAAATACGCCCATATCATAATAGGACTCGTTAAAAATATCAAAACCAAAGCACCAACAAAATCCAAAAAACGTTTAAAAACTGCTCTATACATCTATAAATTCCTTATAAACTTCGAGATATCTCTTAGTTATTATATGTTCGTCATAATTTTCTAAAACTAAATTTCGACCGTTTTTTCCCAACTTTTTTGTAAGATGTTCATTGTTTAAAAGAGTTTCTATCTTGCTAGCTAGATCTTTTGAATCTTTTACTTTGCAAATCAGCCCATTTACTCCATCTTCCACAGCCTCCAAACATCCATCGCACCCGCTTACCACGCAAGCCTTTTCCATACTCATAGCTTCTAAAACAGTTCTTGGAAATCCCTCTTTATAGCTAGGTAGCACATAGATATATGATCCTTTTAAAATCTCTCTTATCCTATCGCTCCATTTTATCCATGTTACATTTTGATTTTGCAAAAACAAACTACTAGCGCTACTAGCATTTCCTTCATAAGTATCACCTACAAATACAAACTTGCAATCATCTCTACTACTAAGCAGATCAGCAGCTTCGTAAAATTCTCTTATACCTTTATCAAAAAGCGCTCTTCCAACCATCAAAACTACTTTTTTTCCGCCAAACTCTTGAGCGCTAACTATACTTGGATCAAATTTGCTAGCATCGATTCCTACGCTTTTTATACGTCTTACTTTTGAAGAGTCTATAACTCTTTTTTTTAACATATAATCAGGATCGGCGTCATTGACAAATATACAAGCGTCACTTATACTAAACGCACGTTTATAAAGCATTTCTATAACGTTTCTTACGACTATAGTTTTGATATCGTTTTTTGTATAGAAGCTACCCATTCCTTCTACTAAATTTAAAATATGCCTGATACCCGCTTTTTTAGCCGCAAACGTACCAAAAACATTTGATTTGTGAGCTGCAGTTTGGATCATATCTAAATTTAAAGGCTTTAAGATATTTGCAAGATCATTTGTATCTTTTAAGACTCTAAAAGGATTCAAACTAGCTTTGTCAAGATCATAAATTATGGTTTGAAATTCACTACTTATTTTATTTATATATTTACCATTTGGAACAATAGCAAAAACTTTGTGTCCTCTACTTTTTAAAGCTCGCATTATAGGAGCTCTGAAATAATAAATACTCAAATCCGAATGCGATAAAAAACCTATTTTCATAATATCATCTCTTTAATTTATATACTTTAGCGCTTGGATCTAATATAACAGGCTCATAGTCCGAACCTTCATAGTTTTCAAGCACAAAAAGCTGAATATACGTTGAATCAAACATCTCTTTATCCATAATAAGAAATCTACCATAATCCACCATATAAATCACGTAAAATCCACCATTATCATCTATATGATGAATTTGTTTTTCTAAATTCATATTTTTATCATATTTTGTCTCTATATAGCTATTTACTCTAAATGTTTTTCCATTAAAAGATATCTTTGTTCCATCATTTGATATAGTTATACCTTCGCTTAGCACGACTCCATCGCTACCTTGAGCAAATGAAGTAGATACGATGAAAAATGCGTCTCTAAACTCTTTAGCGCTTACTAAATCCAACCTAGAAAATTTAGTCACAACAGGAAAAATACCCATCATTCTATCTGGAAGATAGTAGTAAATATCTCTAGTCTTTTCAGGAAGAGTAAAGTTTTGGTCATTTAAACTAGTTAAAAAACCATTCACGTCTGAAGCGTTGTAATCTTTTAACATCTCATTTAAATTTGAATTAAATTTCTGATTAAATGCTTTTTCGGTATATTCCACCTCAAGTCTTGCCATATTTGCAGAAGAGACAAAAGGTCTGCTAAGAGCCCAGCTAACAGCAAAATTATCTCTACCTAAATGCTTTCCACCATCAATAAGAGTCTTTGTATCACTATAATAGCGAATAGCGTAACCATAATCCCACCAAGCCACTACATAGTCCTCAGGATCTGCGATAGTTTTTAACCTATCTAAAACTTTAACTTCGCTATTCATAAATACAGTTAGAGGCTTGTACTCATAGATATGTATAAGAGATGGTGTCAGAGCAAATAAACTCAATGGAAATAGAACCATAGTAGCAATTTCACGCCTAAATTTAAAGTAAAAAAGTATATAACCAACTACAAAAATGGGAAATAAAAACTTAAATTCATCTAAATATATTCCCTCATAAATTTGCAGTAAAACAAGTAAAATAACAGGTAAAAAGCTAAAAAAAGTTACTGTGTATAGAGATATTTTTCTATATTTTTTATCTATTTTTATATATTTAGAAATCCAGCTCAAAGCATATCCAAATCCAAAAGCCATCATAGGCACAGCGTAAATGGTAAATCTAAGTCCACCCTTTAAAGACAAAAATCCAAGACCGATCATAGGTAGAGTCACTAAAAATATGCGATATTTAAAGCAAAGCAAAGCATATCCGATAAGCGCTATTAAAAATACAAAAATATCACCACTTATCCTCTGAGCGAAAAATTTAAAATCTATCATTCCAGACTCCATAATAGTCTGATTGACATTAAAATACTTAAACATAACGCCATCGCTATCACTAACGCTTCTAAATATATAAAATTTAAGCTGAAACCAGATAGGATTTAATCCACCAAAATATATAAAAAAGAGTAAAACAGCAGCGTACAAAGCGATCATAACTTTTTTATTTATCAAATTCGGTTTAAATTTAATAAATGCAAACAGAGCCAAAATCAAAATCGCCCTTATAAAATACTCAGCCCCGCTAATAGCTAAAATCATAAATAAAATAGCTTGATAATTTAAGATATTTTTTCTATCAAAAATAATAGTATAAAGTCCAAAAAACAACGTGATAGCCACGTTCAAAGAGAAGCTTGATGGATACCACCAGCTATAAATAAGCATAGAAAACGCTATTACCAAAAACGACTTCAAATCCCGCTTTGTGTATAATCTCACAATACCCCAAAACGTAAAAATAGGAAGCGAGATGATGAGCATATCAGTATCATAATATCCAGCCATTGTTCTATTGTAATAACTATTTGCTATGCTAGCAAGGAGCGCGGCGATAAATCCCGCTTTGATCTCACCGATTTCACGCGCCATAAGTATGATAGGAATGACCACAAGACCGCCTAAAAATACGCTTAAATATACCATAATTGTTTCTATCGAAAATGGGGTAATCTGGGTCAAAAGATATGTCATAGAAGAGAGCGGAGTTCCATAAAAACTAAGATCATTTGGCTGGTGAAATCCAGCTATCATATCTCTAGCGCCCTCGGCGTAAGCATATCCGTCATTTGTACTTATCATAAGTTGGTTGTTCCAAAAAAACTCAGCGTAACCACTCGCCCAGTATATCCACTCAAATCTACAAATCACGCTAAAAATATATGCTAAAATGATCAAAAACAGAGTATTTGATCTAAATATCATAAAAAAATTACCCAAGTTTTTCATAAATTTCCTCTAAATCTTTTATAAGTTCATCTGCAATTTTTCTTTTATCAAAAAATGAAGCTCTTATGATAGCGTTTTTTTCATAAATTTTCACCCAGTCTGGATCATCTAAAGCTTTTTGCATAGCCTTAGATGTAGCAGTTTCATCATTTACCTGAACCAAAACTCCCCATTTATCATCACCTAAAAGTTCTCTTGCGCCGCTTTTATGATCACTTGAAATAACTAGTTTAGAACAAGCAAGTGCCTCTATAAGAGCGTTTGAAAAGCCCTCAAAAAGACTCACGAAAACAAAAGCATAGCATTTTGACATATATTTATACGGATTACTATCAAATCCTAAAAGCTTTACTCTATTTTTTAAATTTAGCTCATCTATAACGCCTTGCAAATGCTCTTTTAAGACTCCATCTCCTAGTATCAAAAGATTTTTATCACAGTTTTTTAAATTTGCATAAGCTCTTATCAAAAGTTCGTGATTTTTACCGCTATCAAGCCTTCCTACGCTTAGAAAAAAAGGCTCTTTTTCGTCTATTAAATCTCTGCTTTTTTCTCTTATCTCATCTAAATTTAAAGCATTATAAAGAACACGCATTTTTTTTGGATCTATGTCAAAGTTATCTCTTAAATCATTTAAATTTCCAATGCTATTTGGATAGATAAAATCAGCTTTTGGATAGAGTTTTTTAAGCAAAAATTTACTTATTTTCGACTTCAAACTAGAGTCTTTATAAAGTACGCTAGGAGTTGAACATTCATTTAATACAAGCGGCTTTTTATCCCCGAAAATACGAGCAAATCCAGCAATATAACAAGGTCTATTCATCCAAACAAAATGCAAGTCAATACCAATATTTTTACAAAGATTTTTGTATTTTAGACCCAAAAACGGAAGTTTTATAAGTTTCCAAAGTCCATTTTCAAACGGCTTTGAGTTTTCAAGATAATGAATTTTTACATCTTTTGGAATCTCGTAAAACATCCTATCATTCATAAGGATTAAATGCACCTCATAAGAGTTTGTAAGCTCAGTCAAAAGGTTGCTTACAACCCTTTCAGCTCCACCGCCCGCCATAGAATATATAAAAACACTTAGTTTTTTCATTGTTTGCACTCTTTTATAAAATTATACCATTTATCTATGATATTTTCTATCTCAAATTTTGGTTTTTTTAAATTTGCGTTTTTTACTAAATTTTGACACAGTTCATCATTTTTTAAAAGTTTTTCAAGAGTCATTGCGTAACTCTTGGCACTAAAATCCTCGCTTATAAGTCCGTCAAATTCATCTTTTATAAGCTCTTTTGCGCCGCTTGTAGGAGTAGATACTCTTGCGCACTCGTAAAATAAAGCTTCTATAAGAACATTACCAAACCCTTCGCTCATGCTAGGTAAAGCTAGAATTTTTGCTTTTTCATATAAACTGCTTATATCATTTTGATGACCTACGAAATTTATTTTTAAATTTAAATTTATAGCTAAATTTTTAAGGTTATTTTCCAAACTGCCATTACCTGCTATAATAATATCCCATTTATCAAGTATATTTTTATCTATGAGACTCAAAGCTTTGAAATAATTTTCATATCCCTTCACAGCTTCTAATCTACCAACACTTAAAATTATACTTTCTTTGTAGTATTTAGTATCTTTTGGTTTATGGAAGATAGGATTATACATTATAGCTCTATTTTTTACAAATTTATAATACTCAAAATCCTCTCTTGTAAGAACACTCAATCCACTTGCAAATCTATAACTAAAATCCCTAACAAAGCGCCAAAATTTCGACTTTAAAAGTGTATGACTAACATGCTCTGTTACTATAAGAGTACGAGGCATAAACATAGTTGATATTATTAAATTTATATTTGTTTGATCCATAAAACTTATGATAAGATCTGGTTTTTTACTCTTTATAAATTTTCTAATAGTAAAGAACTTTTTAAATTTAGATAATATATTAGTATTATGATATATATTTAAATGAGTTGTCTTAACTGAAAATTCATAGTGTTTTTTATCTTCTTCAAAATAAACTACTTCTACACTATGTTTTTTACTAAACTCACTACTTAGAACTTGCAATACCCGCTCAGCTCCACCGTTTCTAAGAGCTGAAATAAAAAAGATTATATTCAATTTGCTGCTTCTTTTATCAAATTCAACCACCTATTATATATATTTTTTATCTCAAATTCACTTTGCCGTAATTTCGCATTTTCAACTAAATTATCGCAGCCGCTAAGAGATATTTTTATCTTTTTAGACAGACTTAAAGCACTAAAATCCTCGCTTATAAGTCCGTCAAATTCATCTTTTATAAGCTCTTTTGCGCCGCTTGTAGGAGTAGATACTCTTAAAATATTATAAAAAATCGCCTCTATAAAAGCATTACCCAAACCCTCACTCCTAGAACTTAAAACCAAAATCTTAGCTTTTTTATAGTAATTAGATATATTATTTACCATACCGCAAAATTCTATATTTAAATTTATCTTTTTTGCTAAATTTTTTAAATTTAAAATCTCGTCCCCATCTCCCAAAACAAGAATTTTCCAATCTTTTAATTCATCTTTTATAAGACTTAAAGCTTCTAAAAAAACATCGCACCCTTTAGCCTTTATAAGTCTTCCTACAAAAATCATTATATTCTCTTTTTCAAGCTCATTTGTGTCTATATCGACGTTAAAAAACATCGGATTATATATCACAGCTCTATTTTTTACAAATTTATAGTACTCAAAATCCTCTTTCGTAAGCACTGAAAGTCCATCTGCAAACGGATATATCAGACGCTTTAAAACTCTCCATTTAAAGCTTAAAAATTTATGATAACTATGCTCAGAGATGATTATTTTAGTTTTCAAAAAAACAGATCCAAGCAAAACAAGCAAATTTGTACTATCCATAAAAGATATCACGCAGTCAAACTCACCATTTTTTATAAGCTTTCTAATCATAAAAATCTTGCTAAAACGCTTTTTTAAATTCCCAAAAAATCCATAATCCCCAGTGCCCAAATCAAGGCTTAAAAGTTTTACTTTATCATGCAGCTCATAAAAAGGTTTTTCATTATCAAACCTAGCCAAGCTGACATCATTGCTAATGGCAAACTCGCTAGCAAGCAGACTAGCCACTCTTTCGGCACCGCCTGCTCTAAGAGTTGAGATGATAAATAAAACTTTCATTAAAATCCTTGATTACTTATTTAAATTTATAAATTATAGCTAAAATTTTACGCTTTAAAAGCAGTTTTTCACTTTTATTAAACACGATTAATAGACTAATTATATAACCAAAAAGTGAAAAGATAGTTCCTGCTAAAACAAAACTTAACCAACCTTTTATCTCCACAAAATCTTTTAGCAAAAACACAGATATCAAAACAATGGAAAAAACCAAAACATTTCTTAAAAATACTGGATAAAATAGACTCATTTTTTGATTTAAATTTACTCCGGCGTTTGGTATATCAAATAAAATTATTCTAGCCAAATATCCAGCACTTGCGCAAATCGCGATAGAATAAAGCCCAAAATCTTTTATAAAAATCAGCTGAAAAGTAACAACACTAAAAGACATAATGAGATTTGCGATGGCAGGGCGTTTAAGCTTGTTTGTGACCGTGTTTAAACTAAGAAGAGGCTGCATAGCTGCTATAAAAATCACTGGTATTAAAGCGATGAGAGAAAGATTGTAAATAAAACTTATCTCATAAGCAGTTTTAAAAGGCAACCAAAGAGTATAAAACTCACTTCCAAGCACTGCAAATACAGCTACTGGAGAGATACTTATAAAAGCCAACGTTTTTAAGCAAAACTTCACTTCGTTTATGAGATCATTTATACTTTGTTTTGAGTATAACTCTATAAATTTGGGCATAAAAGTCGCGCCAACAGTACCTATAAATGACTCAGCTATCAAAATCGCAGCTTTTGACACAGAGAGAATTCCCATAGAAGCTGCATTTATAAAGATATTGCAAAGCAGCAAGTCAATACCGTTTATCAAAGTATGACTTAGCATATTAAAGCTATTCCAAGTTCCTGAGTTTATGAGTTTTTTGATTAAGTTTAGCCTAAAATACTTCAGCCTAAACTTAAGCCCGGTTTGTAGTTTTTTCGTTATATAAATCGCACTGACAAATACAAAAATCGACGCTAACAACGCAGAAACCGCAGTGTAGTAGATCATCGGCTTAAAAATATAAAAAAGCGCCACCAAAACAAACGCGAAAATCGCAGTCGAAACAGCATTTCTAACAGAGATCATATAAAGCTTGTTTTTCACAAAAGCACTTATAGTTAAAACCGCGTTAAAAAGCCCCAAACAGAAATTTATAAAATAAAACGCCATAGTGAGCTTAACATCATCTACTAGGGCTTCTGAAACGTTTATAAACTCTTTTAAATTTAGTATAAAAGCAGAACAAACCACGCAGATAAAAATGCAAAATATAAAATTTACGGCAAGAACAGATGAGTAGTATTTACTCGCTTGCAAGAGATTTCCTCTGTGGTATTCATACGCCACAAAACGTCCTGCGACTGAGTTTATAACCAAAGTTAAGATATAACCGTAATTTACAAATGAGTTTGCAAGACCTAAAAATCCATACGCTTCATCTCCTAAAACCTTTAAGATGAAAGGAGTTAAAAAGAAATTTATAAGCATCTGAAGACTGAAAACTACGATACTTGATATAAGATTTAAAGCCATTATAAGTAGATCACTTTATCTTAAAGACGAATAAATTTGTCTTTTCAAAATCTATAAAATTATGCATTTTGCATTGCAAATGAAATTTACATTTATAAGCAAAGGTCATCTTTTAAACGCTTTTTTAAATTTAAAACTCATTGGCAACACCTATCTCAAAATATATAAATCCAAGCTCTTTTAAAATATTTCTATCATACTGATTTCGCCCATCAAATATAATAGGAGTTTTAAGGCGATTTTTCATCTCTATAAAATCAGGAGCCCTAAACTCGCTCCACTCAGTCAGCAAAGCTAAGCAATCAGCTCCGTTTAGTGCGTCGTATTTGTTTGGGGCATAAATCACATCTAAATTTTTAAAATAAATTTTAGCTTCAGCGTAAGCTTTTGGATCAAAAACTTGCACTTTAGCTCCATTTTTTATAAGTAAATTTATAATAGTTATAGAAGTTGCTTCTCTCATATCATCGGTATTTGGTTTAAATGCAAGCCCCCAAATAGCTATGGTTTTACCTTGTAAATTACCATTAAAATATGCATTTATCTTATCAAAAATCACTCGTTTTTGAGCTTTATTTCTATCTTCAACTGCCTTTAAAACTAAAGGATCTATACCGTTTTGTTTAGCGGTGTAGATGAGCGCTTCAACGTCTTTTGGAAAACAGCTCCCGCCATAACCACATCCAGGATAGATAAAACTATATCCTATGCGAGAGTCACTTCCGATACCGCGCCTAACCATATTTATATCAGCTCCGACTTTTTCACAGATGGTAGCCATCTCATTTATAAAACTGATTTTAGTAGCAAGCATAGAGTTTGCGGCGTATTTCGTCATCTCCGCACTCTTTACGTCCATCTCTATAAGGCGGTTATGATTTTTCATAAATGGCGCGTAAAGCTCTCTTAAAGCGTTAAATCCAAACTCACTACTAGCTCCTACCACAACGCGATCAGGCTTTAAAAAATCCTCAACAGCAGCTCCTTCTTTTAGAAACTCAGGATTGCTAACTACTTCAAATTTGATCTCTACGCCTCTATTTTGCTGCTCTTTTGATATAACTTCGCTTACTTTATGCGCAGTTCCTACTGGAACGGTACTTTTATCGACCACGACGAGTGGGCGCTGCATATGTTCGCCTATGCTTTTTGCAACTTGCAAAACATATCTTAAATCCGCTTGTCCATCTCCACCCATAGGCGTACCGACTGCTATAAAAACAACATTGGCAAAGCTTAAAGCTTCTTTGATATCTGTGCTAAATCTTAAATTTTGCTTCTCATAATACTCGATTACTATCTCTTTAAGACCTGGTTCATAAATTGGGATAATGCCTTGTTTTAGATTTTGTATTTTTTCTTCTGCGACGTCTATACAAATAACATCGTTACCCATCTTTGCAAAACAAGCTCCACTGACTAATCCAACATATCCTGTACCTACTACTGCTATTTTCATGCAAAATTTCCTAAAAATTTATTTGATAATTATAGCAAAATATTTTCATATAAGGTATAATAAACAAAAAAGCTTTAAGGTTGATTTTAATGGAATATATTAAAACAAACAGTAAGAAAGAGTGCGAAATACCTTGCCATTTTTTAGATAAAAGCAGTGTATCTATTGTAGTTCCTTGTTACAATGAGGAAGCTTCTATATCCATATTTCAAAAAGAAATCATAAAAATATTAACAAATATCAAAGACAAAATAAACTCAAACTTTGAATATGAAATTATTTTTATAGATGATGGAAGCCAAGATAAAACAGCTGTAGAAATAAAAAAATTATGTAATAAATTTAATAATACTCACCTTATTAAATTTTCGCGTAATTTTGGTAAAGAAGCCGCTATTTTAGCAGGTTTTAGAATGGCAAAAAATAGCAGCATAGTCTTAATAGACGCAGATCTACAACATCCTGTATATCTGATAGAAAAGATGTATGAAATTTGGTATAACAATGAAGCAGATATCATCTATGCTATAAGAAAAGATAGAAAAGGCGAAAGCTTTTTAAAAAGCAAACTAAGTGAAATATTTTATAAAATTTCAAATATCATCTCAGACGTAAAATTAAAGCCAGGGGTAAGCGACTTTAGATTAATGGATAAAAAAGTTGTTGATATCTTAGTAGCAATGAATGAATATCATAGATTTAGCAAAGCCATGTTTGAGTGGGTAGGATTTAAAAAAACAGCGTTAGAATATGATTATGCCCCAAGGATTAGTGGTAAAACTAGCTGGAGTTATATGAAGTTATTTAAATATGCTATAGAAGGTATGATAAGTTTTTCGACTACACCTCTAAAAATATCATTTTGGATAGGGTTGATGATAAGTTTTATATCCGGAGCTTATGGAATTTTTATCGTTTTTGATACTATCATAAATGGAAATACTGTAAAAGGCTACCCCTCAATGCTTACTATAATACTATTTTTAGGAGGAATACAGCTAATATTTTTAGGAATTATAGGGCAATATATAGCAAGAATTTATGAACAAGTAAAAGATAGACCGCACTATATAGTTGAAGAGGAGATTTAGCACAGTGAATTTAAAACACAATTTAAAAAAAGAGCTACTATTTACTATAGCAACTATTAAAAAATTTTTCAAGTATAAATACTTCTATAAATATTTTATTTTCATTTTTGGGCTATATTTTACAGGATATTTTGCACTAATAATAAATAATGTTAATTATGGAGATGACTATCATAGAGCTACATATGGAGATTTTGGATTTCAGATATGGAGCAGATTTTCATCAGAGTTTTTATCAAAAATATTTCATATAAGCCTAAATAGAAATGTAGAAATATCGCCTCTTTTACAGATAATCGCGATTGCTATCTTATCTATTGGGTCAATGATTTTAGTAAAAACGGTTTTAAAAAGATATACTTTTTGGGGGCTTGCTGCTAGCTTACCTTTGGGGCTTAGTCCATTTTTTTTAGAAAATATGAGTTTTAAATTTGACAGTGTGTTTATGGCGATATCATTAGTTTCACCAATCATTCCTTTTCTATTTTTAAAAAATAAAATAGCATTTTTTATAATATCTATTTTGTGTTTAGAATTGACCTTGACCACATATCAAACAGGAAATGCGGTGTATATAATGTTATCTTTATTTATAATATTGAGTTATATATTAGAAGGTAAAAATTATAAGCAGATTATTAAATGTGCTATGTTGCTTATACTAGCATATATTTCATCACTTCTTATATATAAGTTTTTTATTTTAAATGAATATTCTGGAGAATGGTATGCATCAAAAAGTGCATTTGAACTAAATAACTTGATTCCAGGAGTAAGTAAAAATTTAAAAACAGTACTGAAAATATATGAAGATGTTTTTAAACATACTATTTTTGTACCTATATTTGCACTTGGGATAATTGGATTTTTATTTGCCTGTATAAAAGTATCTAAAATATGCAAATTTTGGACTCTTATCGTTGGTTTAGGATTTATAGTCTTTGGAATTTTATTATCTTATGGTGCTTATTTGGTATTAGAAAAACAGATTTTTAGTGATAGAACTTTTAATGGTATAGGTATGTTTTTAGCAATTATATTTGTATTTTTATTTAAAATAAATATAAAAATATATAAGTTTTTTAGCAAAACCATATGTTTTATATTAGCTTATTCACTTATAATAGAAGCTACTGCTTGGGCAAATGTATTAAAAGAGCAAACAGAATATGCAAAATACAGAGTTGAGCTTATGTTGCATGATTTTTATAAAATGATACCAAAAGATAATAAATTTGGCTTTACCTCTGAAGTAAATAAAAACAATTTTATGTCTCCAATAGCATTAAACACGTCAAAAACATTTCCTATAATAATGAGAAATCACGCTATAGATAATATGCTAGATGCAAATTGGCTATTCAACTCTTATGGACTTATGGCTCATTATGAACATTGGACACCGATACTCTCAAAAGGTCTATGCGGACAAAAAGATAAAAAGCCAGTTGAGATCGTAGAAAATCCGCTCCATAAAATCACAAAATATGATAACAACTGTTTTGTTATAGAGTTTTTATAAATGAAATTATCTAGTTCATATTTTTTACGATATTTATGCGTAGGAGTATTCAATACTATTGTTGGTTTTGGAGTTATATTTACCCTTATGTATATTGGATATAGCGCAGAAATCTCAAATTTAATAGGCTATATTTGCGGAATTATTTTCTCATATTTTATGAATAAATTTTTTACTTTTAATACAAAAAATAGGAACAAAAAAGAGTTTATAAAATTTATAATAGCGATGCTTATCTCTTATGCATTAAATCTATTAATGCTTAAAATCTGTCTGAGTTTAGGTATAAATGCATATATAGCCCAACTATTTGCAGGAGCCGCGTATACTGTAAGCGGCTTTTTAATAAGTAAATTTTGGGTATTTAAACTAAACAGTTAGCTATTTTAACTTCTTCTCCCACTCTAAAGCTGAGCTAATGATGAGCTCTAAACTCTCGCGAGTCGGTTTCCAACTAGTTTTATTTCTAAGTTTGCTAGCGTCTGATATAAGCATCGCTGGATCGCCCTCCCGGCGAGGGGCGTTTAATACTTTAAAATCCACTCCACTAACTTTTTTAGCTGTCTCAATGACTTCTTTTACGCTAAATCCTCTGCCATAGCCAACGTTAAATATATCACTATCATTTGTTTTTAGATATTCAAGTACGGCCAAATGAGCACTTGCAAGATCTTCTATATGGATATAATCCCTTACGCAAGTTCCATCTTTCGTAGCGTAATCACTCCCAAAAATACTCATACTCTCTCTTTTCCCAGTAATCGTCCCAGTGGCTACTTTGATAAGATGAGTCGCGTTTGGATAGTTTTGACCGATAAGCCCGTCCGTGCTTGCTCCAGCTACGTTAAAATAACGCAAGATACCAAATTTAAAATCCCTGTTTGCAAGTGCGGCGTCTTTTAAGATCCATTCTGTCATAAGCTTGCTTCTACCATATGGATTTATCGGATTTTGCTCACTTGTTTCATCGACTACGCCGCTAC
Organism: Campylobacter fetus subsp. testudinum 03-427; assembly: GCA_000495505.1. Classification (NCBI taxonomy): domain Bacteria; kingdom Pseudomonadati; phylum Campylobacterota; class Epsilonproteobacteria; order Campylobacterales; family Campylobacteraceae; genus Campylobacter; species Campylobacter fetus. The sequence goes on from CP006833.1 coordinate 1,379,754, forward strand.
TAGGCTCCCCATAAGTAGCAGCAGTCGAGCTAAATATAAACTTACTCACGCCGTGTTCAACAGCTAAATTTATTAAATTTGCAGCGTTTGCTGTGTTATTGAGATAATATTTCAGTGGTTTTACCGTACTTTCAAACACTTCTATATATGCTGCAAAATGTATGATCGCTTCAAATTTGCGTGTCCTAAAAATCTCCCTAAGGCTAAAAGTATCTGTCAAATCGCACTTTATAAACTCAAATTTATTTATATTTTCAAGCGTTACTAACGCCTCTTTGCTTCCTGTGTAGAAATTATCTATGACAGTGATGTTATGCCCGCCCTCTTCTAACAGAGCTTTTAAGACGTGAGAGCCGATATATCCAGCTCCTCCGGTTATCAAGATATTCATTTTTCGCCTTCGTTTTACTTTAAATTTAGTGATTATTATAGCTAGTTTGGGCTTAAAGATTATCTTGCATTCTAAATATATAAAACGAAATGAAAAATAAAACTATAAATCCAAAAGAAATCAAATTTAAAACTTCCCAACCACCACTTGCTAGCACAAATCCAACGCTAGAACTTGCTAACAAATTTGCTCCAAAAACGCTAATAGCATTTAGACTTTGTAAGCGTAGTTTATACTTTGAGTTTATAGCATTTAGCATAAACATTCCACGATTAAAACTAAACACCCAGCCCACACCAACAAAAGGCGTATCAAATATCAAAGTGCCGATATTTGCCAAATTTGGTCCTAAAATACCACCCATTATCCCACCTGCTACAACAAAAGCTGTAGCTCTGTTTTTATCATTTTGCGTGGTTAAATTTAGAGCTTCACTAGCTAAAATCTATAAAATTGATTGAGCGCAGTGAAAAATCCAAGCAAGAAAGTTGCAAAACAAAATAGATAAAATAGCCCAGACATTAGTGAAAAAATAGCAAAACCAGCCCCCAAACAACCTATCAAAGAAACACATAAAAAGACTTTTTTCTACCAAATCTTTACATTAAATTTGATGAAAATAGCTAGTTTTGGCTTAAAAAATGTCTGCTTTTAAAGCGTATATCACCAATCCCTCTTCTTACTTTCCAGCTTTTCATTCATATATTCCCAACCTTTCATACACCATTCAAGCTCGGCTGAGTCTTTAGCATATCTATCAGTACATTCCCATTTACCTTGTCCTAACTGTCTATAGATAGAGCCTTCATTGTGATATTTTCTCTCAAAAGCGTTACTTGCTTCGTTTATAGGCCACGCACCAGCGCTCATAGCAAACGCTATGGCTAAAAAACATACTTTTTTCATATTTTATCCTTTATTTTGTTAAATTATTGTCACTTCTAACACGTAAAAATACAGGAAATCTAGGCTTAGCGTATTTGGTTAAATTTTGATATTTATAAGTAATGATAGTACCGACTTTTGGCGGATCTGCCCTTTGCTCATCGCTAAATCCAGAACCGATCTTAAGCTCTATGTTACTAAAAATATCAACGCAAATAAGCGAACCCAAAAGCCCTTCAAATTTACCTTTACCGCTTTGTAGTTTAACGACTCTACATTCGCTATCTTTAAACTTTTTGAGCTTTAAAATTTCACCGCTTCTACCGTTTTTATAAGGCGCGTTTTCATTTCTTACGACTACACCCTCACCGCCACCGCTAATAACCTCATCTAAAAACGCAAAAGCGTCTTGATTTGAGTTTATTTTTATTTGTTCTATTACTCGTATAAACTCATTTGGACTCTCTTTTAAAAACTCGCGCAACACTTCTAGTCGCTCACGCAAATTTCCCTTAGCATTTGGCACGTCAAATACCATAAATTTGATATTTTCCCAACCTTTATCATCAAAAGAATTCACTACAGAACTAATAAACTCAAACTCTCCTCGTCCGCTCCACAGCTCACCATCTATAGCAAAGCTCGGAAAATCTTTTAGCCACCACTTTGGAGCGTTGATGATCTTAGCATTTCTGCTTTTCAAATTCTTACCATCCCAGATAGCTCTCACACCATCATACTTTTCACTCGCCAACCAACCGCTTAAATTTTCATCATTATACTCTTTTAATAGCATAACTTCGGCTTTTAAACCTAAAAATATGGCTAATAATAGAGCTAAAAACTTCAAATTTTTACTTTATAATAGTCCATATACCACTGCACAAATCTTGCAACTCCGTCATTTACGCTAGTATTTGGCTTATAGCCAAAGTCCTCTACTAGATCACTCACATCAGCGTAGGTTGAAGGAACATCGCCTGCTTGAAGCGGCATAAGATTTTTTTTGATTTCTCGTCCTAATTTTATCTCAATCGCCTTTATGTAGTCCATTAGCGAGGTTGGAGAGTTGTTTCCGATATTGTAAATTTTATAAGGCGCGTTTGAAGTAGCTGGATCGGGATTTTTAGCGTCCCAAGCCAAATTTGGAGTAGCTGGATTATCCACGCATTTCATTATACCTTTTACGATATCAGCTACGTAAGTGAAGTCTCTTTTCATCTTTCCGTAGTTATAAACATCGATAGCTTTACCCTCTAGAGCAGCTTTAGTAAATAAAAACAGAGCCATATCCGGACGTCCCCACTCGCCATAAACGGTAAAAAATCTTAGTCCAGTCGTGCTAAGCCCAAAAAGATGACTATAAGTGTGAGCCATAAGCTCGTTTGATTTCTTGCTTGCGGCGTATAGACTGATAGGATGATTTACACTATCGTGGGTGGAAAACGGCATTTTTTCATTTAGTCCATAAACTGAGCTTGAACTTGCATATACTAGGTTTTTCACGCCGTGATGGCGACAGCACTCAAGTATATTTGTAAAGCCTAAAATATTGCTATTTATATAAGCGTGTGGATTGATGAGTGAGTAGCGAACTCCTGCTTGCGCGGCTAAATTTATGACACAGTCAAAAGAGCTCTCTTCAAAAAGCTTTTGCATAGTTTTAAGATCACTTAAATCTGCTTTTATAAAGCTTAAATTTGGATAAATACCAGATCTAACCACTATATTTTCTTCTATATTTTCACGTTTTATACCAAGCTCGTTTAGCCTTGCGTATTTTAAATTTATATCGTAATAATCATTTATACAGTCAAATCCTACCACCGTGTCGCCGCGTCTGGCTAGCTCACGGCTTAGATGAAATCCTATAAATCCCGCTGTTCCAGTAACTAAAATCTTCATAAGCCGCCCTTAAATTCGTTTGATTTTATAAGATAAGCATTTACCAAAGTCTATTTTAGCAAACTCTTTGTGCGCCACAGCCAAGATCACGCAGTCGTGTCCGCTCAAATTTAAACTCTCTAAAAGCTCCACGCCATACTCTTTTTTCACATCATTTGCGTCCGCCCAAGGATCATAAACATCTACATTACAACCAAACTCTTTAAGCTCTTTTATCACATCGATAACTCTTGAGTTGCGGATATCAGGGCAGTTTTCTTTAAAAGTGATCCCAAGCACCAAAACCTTAGCACCATTTACTTTCAAGCCATTTTTTATCATCATTTTAACAGACTGATTTGCATGGTAAATTCCCATATTGTCATTTATCCTACGTCCTGCTAAAATGATCTCTGGATGATAACCGATCTCTTCAGCTTTATGCGTAAGATAGTATGGATCCACGCCGATGCAGTGACCTCCAACTAGTCCTGGTCGGAAATTTAGAAAGTTCCACTTCGTAGCTGCTGCGTCAAGCACTTCATTTGTGTCTATCTTCATCTTGTCAAATATCATCAACAGCTCATTTACAAAGGCGATATTTATGTCACGTTGCGTATTTTCTATGACTTTTGCGGCTTCAGCTACTTTTATACTACTAGCTTTATAAACCCCTGCTTTTATGATCTTACTATAAACAGCTTCTACGGTTTCAAGGGCTTTAGGACTACTTGCGGAGATGATTTTTTTGATTTTCGTGACCGTATGCTCTTTATCACCTGGATTTATACGCTCAGGACTGTATCCACACTCAAAATCCACACCAAATTTAAGTCCGCTAGTCTCAAGCACCGGCACACACTCATCTTCAGTAACTCCTGGATAAACCGTGCTTTCATATACTACTATATCGCCTTTTTTAAGCACTTTTGCTAAACTCGCGCTTGATTTATAAAGCGGAGTGAGATCTGGGCGATTATTTTTATCTATCGGTGTTGGAACAGTGACTATGTAAAAGTTGCACTCTTTTATATCATCTAAATTTATACTAAATTTCATACCGTTTTTTAGCACTTTGGTCATCTGTATAGCGTCAAGTTCAAGAGTTCTATCGATACCATTTTTTAGCTCATTTATTCGTTTTTCATTTAGGTCAAATCCTACAACACTAAAAGCGTCGCTAAACGCCGCAGCTAAAGGCATTCCGACGTATCCAAGACCGATAATCCCTATTTTTATATCTCTCATCACAAACCTTTTTTAAATTTAGAAAATTATACACCAAAATATCATAAGCTATCTTTAAGCCTATCTAATTCATCATCTATAAATTTAGAAAAAACTGGCGTATAGCTCATATCTGTTTTTTTATCTTTTAAATACTCGCTCATCTGAGATAAGTAATCAGCGTAATCGTTTTTAGTAAGCTTTCCGCGCAACAGCTCGTACTTTAAAAATAACCAGTATGTATTTAGCGTATCAGACTCGCAATATTCATTTATTTTGTCTAATTTTTCCTCATAAAACATATCGATAACTTGATCGCCATGCACGTCGTATTTTCCAGGGAGATTTAAAGAGGCGCAAAGAGTATCTAGTTTTAGTCCGCTAACAGCCCTAAAATCACTGATATGATCAAGCAAATCAAGATGAAAAATGCCATCATATCTGCTTCTGTAATTTGTCCATTTATCTTTTCCATTTTCTTTGTCGCTTGTACTAAAATACGGCTCGGCTTGAAGATTGTACCGCATAGCACGCACCATCAGCATAGGAAGATCAAAACCACGACCGTTAAAACTCACCAAGCGCGGACTATGCTCATTTATGAAGTTTATAAATTTAGTTATTTTCTCCTCTTCGTCTTTGCCTTGCATCGTTGAAACTCGTAAAAATCTACCGAATTTATCCGCCATAACAGCCGATATAGCAACGACTTTATGAAAGCAAACAGGTAAAAACTCACTTCCACTTTTTTCTAATTGAGCTTTAAAAGCCTCTTTTGCTACTTCTACATCATCTCCTTCATAGCCAAAAACTTTTCTCAAACTATCGCTATCTGGTATGGTCTCGCAATCAAACACGCATATATATTCACTTCTTGCCATTTTACCTACTTTTTAGAATATTTTTTATACAATCATACCAAAAAACAATGGAAAAATAGTTGAAAATAGCCATCATAAAACTCTCTAGCCTTGGCGATATAGTACATACGGTCATAGTTTTGCAATTTATAAAAAAATATTGCAAAGCAGCGGAAATTTCGTGGTTTGTAGATGAAAAGTTTGGCTCCATTTTAGACTCTCATCAAGATATCAAAGAGGTTGTGAAACTTCCTTTAAAAGATAAAAAATTTGTAAAAACTTATAAGATTTTATCTAAATTTAGAAATAAATTTGATATCATCATCGACTTTCAAGGACTTATAAAATCAGCTATCGTCGGGCGAATTCTAGGAAAAAATGTAGTAGGATTTGACAAGCTTAGCGTAAAAGAGCCACTTTGCAGTATGCTCTATAGCACAAAAATTAACTGCGATTATAATGAAAATATAATAATTAGAAATTTAACTCTAGCAAGCAAGGCTCTGGATTTTAAATTTAACACAAACCAGATAGATAATAAACTGCCGTGTTTTGCAGTTAGCGACGACGATTTTGATTTTTTAGATAAAAACAGTAAAAATCTACTTATAGCTCCATTTGCAAGCGAAAAAAGCAAATGCTACGACAAATTTAAAACGGTGATAAATGGGCTAAAAGAGTGCAATATCCTTATAAGTTTTGGTTCGCAAAAAGAAAAAGAAAAAGCATTAGAGCTTACAAAAAATACTCATGCTAAGCTGCTTCCAGCGCTTAGTTTAAATCACATGATAAATCTTATAAACAAAGTTGATTTGGTCATAGGAAACGATAGCGGTATAACTCACATTGCGTGGGCGCAAAACAGAGCTTCTATAACTATTTTTGGTAATCGTCCAAGCATACGAAATGCTTATAAAACAGATAAAAATATAGTGCTAGACGCAGGCAAAAAAGTAGATGCAAAATGTATTGATAAAAGCGATTTTTGCGTATGCGATATAGATCCAAATTTAGTTATAAAAGAGGCAAAAAGGCTACTTGATGAGTGATATGATTTATCTATTTTTATATAAATTTTTTAAATTTATAGTAACTTATACTCCGCAGTCTTTGCAAAGTCCGTTTTTTACGGCACTTGCGTATATTTTTTATAAATTTGATAAAAAACATACAAATATTATGAGAGTAAATTTAAAAATGTGCTTTCCAGAATTTACAGAACAAAAAATAGAAAAAATCATAAAAGCGACATATAGGAATTTTGGATATTTTGGAGCTGATTTTTTACGAAATCAAGATAGCACAAAAGAAAATATACTAAATAAAGTTAGTTTCAAAAATGAAAATATACTGCTGGACGCATTAGCCACAAAACGCCCTATCATAGTGCAAACCGCGCATTATGGAAACTGGGAGCTTTTTAGTCTTGCGATGGCAGCAAAGTTTGGTAGTGTTTCTATAGTCGGTAGAAACCTTGATAGCAGTGTTATGGATCAAATTTTAAGTAAAAATAGAACAAAATTCGACATAGAACTGATACCAAAAGACGGCGGCGCTAGAGATATTCTCAAAGCTCTTAAAAATAGGCGAATACTAGGAATTTTAGTAGATCAAAATACAGCCAAAAAAGATGGAGTCCAGTGTGAGTTTTTCGGTAAAAAGATAATGCACACTCCAGCTGCTAGTATCTTTGCTAGCAAAACAGGAGCCATCATCATTCCTGCTTTTATAAAGCGAATTTCAAGAGATAAAAACGAAATTTGCTTTTTTAAAGAGATTTTGGTTGAAAATTATGAAGGAGATAAGCTTCAAAAGGCGACTCAAGCTCAAAGTGACGCTACTAAGCAGATGATAAAAGATAAACCAGACGAATACTTTTGGATGCATAAAAAATTTAAACACTTCTATGAGGAAATTTATAAATGATAAGCTTTATAGTGCTGACTTTCAACAGTGAAAAATACCTCAAAGAAGTGCTATCAAGCATATCTTGGGCTGATGAAATCGTGGTAGTAGATAGCGGCTCAAACGATGAAACTTTAGGTATTTGTTCTGAATTTAAAAACGTTAAAATCACTCACCAAAAGTGGCTTGGATTTGGTATGCAAAAACAGTTCGGTGTTGATTTATCAAAAAATGAATGGGTCTTTGTGCTTGATAGCGATGAGGTAGTTACCAAAGAGCTTAAAAACGAGATTATAGATGAGCTTAAAAATCCTAAATTTAAAGCATACAAAGTTGCTAGGTTAAATTATTTTTTTGGTGAGCCGATTAGAAAAATGGGTCTTTATCCAGACTATACGATAAGATTTTTCAATAAAAATTATGCTAAATTTGACGGTAGAAGCGTACATGAAAGCGTGATTACCAACTCAAAAATAGGAGTACTAAAAAATCACTTTATCCACCATGCTTATGAGAGCGTGGAGCAGTTTATAAATAAACAAAACAGCTACTCAAGCCTAAATAAAAAATCAAATAAAATAAAAGCTGTACTAAATCCTTGCTGGACATTTTTTAAATTATATATTTTAAAAGGTGGTTTTTTGGAAGGCTGGAATGGCTTTGTCATCGCTAAACTTTATAGCGAATATACATTTTGGAAGTATATAAAATGAAAATTTTAGTAATGAAATTTAGAAATATAGGCGATGTCTTGCTCACAACTCCTTTGTTAGAAAATTTAAAACACTATTACCCTGATGCAAAGATACATTTTGCTTTAAATAAAGGCTGTGAGGCGATGATAGAGGGCAATCCAAATGTAGATAAAATCCATATATATGATAGAAATGAAGTAAAAAAGGCAACTATTTTTAAGCGTATTTATCTTGAATATAAATTTGCAAAAACTCTAAAAAATGAGAAATTCGATATTATTATCCAAACTACAAAAGGAGACCGAGGTCTCATCATAGCTAAGCTTTGCGGTGCAAAAACAGTTGTATCTTACTTGGCTAAAAATCGCATTTTTAATAAATTTATAACTCACAAAATAAAAGAACAAGGCTCTGCGCATACGGTACTAGCGAATTTAGACGCGCTCAAAGCTTTAGGATATGAGCCAAAAAATGCTAGAGTTAAGATATATTTTGATGACTACTCACAAGATTCTAAATTTAAAAATATACCAAATAAGTTTATACATATTCATCCTATGAGCAGATGGATTTTTAAATGTATAGATGATGAAACTTTGGCTAAAATAATAGATTTTTGCGAACTAAATTTAAATCAAAAAGTAGTATTAACCTGTGATAAAAACCGAGTTGAGCTTGAAAAAATGCAAAATATACTCAAAAACTGCATTACAAAACCTGTACTATTTTTAGGAAATTTGAGTTTAAAAGAAGTAGCTTTTTTAAGCTCAAAATCAGAACTCTTTATAGGGGTAGATACTGCGATTATGCATATAGCAGCAGCCAATAATGTGCCTTGCATAGCGTTTTTTGGACCTAGCGGAGCATTTCATTGGGGACCTTGGGATAACTCTTGTATAAAAAGCGGATATACGCAAAAAAACGGTATTCAAACAATGGGAAAACACAAAGTTATCCAAAAAAACTTAGATTGTGTTCCTTGCGGAAAAGATGGTTGTAACGGCTCAAAAAGGAGCGATTGTCTTATAAATTTAGACTTAAATTTGATAAAAAATAGTATATCTCAGTTCTTCAAAGCTGAGTAAAAACTTCCTAAAATATCATTTTGATATATAAATAGCGTCTTTTTTAACCATTTAGCGTCTTTTTTAACCGCAACTCTTTTTATATATTTTAAATTATTATCAGGTTTATTTATACCTCGTTTCGTGGTATAAAATATCTCATAACCGATCTGTTTTGCCGCTTGCAACTTGTTTTCATCATATTGTCCGCGCGGCCAACAAAGATGAGCATCATCAAATCCTAAGCGATCTTTTATTATCTTTTTACAAGCAAAAATATCATCTTCAAATCTTAAATTTCCGAAATAAGCATCATCATGCCCATTTGTATGAGAGTGAAAATCAAAAACATCTTTCATTTTTTCCACCTCATCCCAGTTTAGAAACAAACTAGCAGGCTCGCTAATAGCTTTTTGTTTTGCTTCTTTATGCGATAACGCTCTAAACTCGGCTTTTCTAAGTGCATTTTGCTCGCTTGCTTTTTCTATCCAACTAGTCACTAAAAACAGAGTTGCATTTAAACCATATCTCTTCAAAATTGGATAAGCGTAGTAATAATTATCTCTCCAACCATCATCAAAAGTTATAAAAACGCTCTTTTTGGGTAGTTTAAGCTCACCTTTTTTAAATTTCAAAAATTCATCTGAACTTAAAGTTTTATAACCATTTTGACTAAGAAACTTCATTTGAGACTCAAATTCGCTAAGACTGCTAGCGATAAATCCTGATTTTGGCAAAACATGATGATACATAAGAACGGTTATACTCATATCTAATCTTTTTATAATAAAAAAAATAGTATTCTTACAAAAAACAGAGGTTAAATTTGTACGTTATATACTACTTTTTGTTATATCCTTTTTTGCTGATTTTATCATTTTTTCGCAAAAAAACAGATAAAATATTGATTATTCAAACAGCCAAAATCGGCGATTACGCCAACTCTACAATCATTTTTGACGCAGCTAGCAGCACTAAAGGCGGTAAATTTGATATTGTTTTAGATAAAATAAATCTTAATTTTGCAGATTACGACTCCAGAATAGAAAATAAATTTGCAATAAACAAATATAAAAAAGGGATTAAAAAGTTTATTTTGGGTTTTAAACTATTTTTTAAAAGTTATGATAAAATTTATGTTTTGATGCCAAATAATCTAAATTTATTTCTAGCTAAGTTCGCTTTTCCAAAGCATATAATTACGATCAGCCACTACAAAAACAGCTCTTTTTTTTATTTACTTTCAAAAAACGCCAAGGTAATTCAACATACAAAAAACGATTTGACGCTTAAAACATACTTAAAAATGCTTGATTTAGAACTTTTTCAAAATGAACTCCAAAAAGATACGATTAAAGTTAAAAAAATGGTTCAAAAACCACTATTCATACCTGAAAAGTGTGAGAATTTACTTATAAATGAGCATAAATTCAAAGTTGGGTTAAGTCTTAGTGCCGGAAATAAAATGAAAACGATAATTCCTCAAACGTGGGATAAAATCTTTGAAATCTTAAGCAAATTCGATGTTGAAATTTATATTTTCGGAGTCGCAGATGAGATAAATTTGCTTAAAAATACCAACACAAGAAATATAAAAATAGTATCATTAATAGATAAAATCAGCCTCAATGAACTACCTTTTTACATATCAAAAATGAACCTTTATATCTCAAGCGACACTGGAAATTACTACATCGCAGACACTATGGAAGTACCTACTATATGTTTTATGGGACCTTGTTTTGCAAGCGAACAAAGAGGCGTATTTAACTCGCTTATCATAACATCAAATTTGCCGCCATTTAGTGCTGTTTTTGATACGATTTATAAGACGGATGCTAAAAAGTATTTTGAAATCACTCAAAAAGATGAAAAAAATATATATGAATTTATAAATAATCTTTATAAATCTTTTCTATCTTGCAAAGATAATTTTCCAAACTAAAATTAGATATTATAGCCATATCAGGCTCTTTAGATGATGGTTTTTTAAGCTTTTTTAAACATTCTAACAAAGAAGCGCTATCGCGTTTTACTATATGAAAATTATCTTTATTTGATGAAATATTATAAATTTCTTTTATAACTGGGATATCAGAATATATCACTCCAAGTCCAGCGCTAAGTCCTTCGATAACAACTCTAGGCAATCCCTCATCACTTGAAAATCCAAGGATATAATCGCTCTTTGCATAAATTTCATCCATATTTTTTATAAAACCAAGATATTTTACCTTGCCTTGCTCTTCTAATATCTGAAGCTTTTGGATAAGTTTTTTATCTACTTCGCCTCCTGCAAGATAAAGCTTGACATCATCTCTTTTTAAGCCTAAAAAAGCGTCAAAAACAAGGCTGTGTCCTTTAAGACTTAAGAAATTTGCCGGCATAATGATAGAAATATCAGAATTATCTAAATGTTGATTTGTAGCTAGACCGCTGTAAATGACAGGGTTATAAACGATATTTTTAGAAATTTCCATCTGATTAGCGTAAAAATCATAGGTTGAATTTGAAACACTAATAGCTAAAAAACTAAGCTTTTTTAGTTTAGACAGCTTAAAATCTTCTATTTTTGAGTTCTTTCTTAAATGCTGGATAACTTTTATACCAAGCAAATTTGCAGCTTCATTGTAAGCCAAATTCGTTGAAAAATGGTTGTTGAGATGAACTAAATTTATATCTATTTTTTTATTTAACTCATAACTGCTATTGATATTAGTACCGATATTATTAAATAACTTAATAGCAAAATCAAGATCATTTTTATACAGAACTTTATCCAAAAGTTTTTTTGAAAACAATCTAAGAAGTTCTTTTTTAAATTTACAAATCCTCTTTTTATGCTCAAAATATATGAACTTAGCTCCATAACTTTCTATAATGGAAGATATTTTTTTATCACCAACCATATAATCATTTTCAAAATATACATAAATTTTATACTCATTTTTGCTTGATAAAGCGCCTAAAAGATACAAAAAACTCTTTGTTCCGCCGCCATACTCAAGCCCGGTATCTATAAATAAAATCTTTTTCACATCATCTCTTTTATCATATCAAAAACTTCTTTTGCTTCTATTTGCAACATACAAGCTTGATATTTACAGCTTTTTGCTATGCAAATTTCGCAAGTTCTTTCTTTTTTTATAAATTTATGTATATCGGTGTCAAAATTTGGATTTGAGTTTTTGGGTTCTGCTACGACAAATAACGCTATAGTAGGCGTTCTAAGTGCAGCTGCTATATGTAAAGGTCCTGTGTCTGGAGTGATAAAAATATCAAGCCTGTCTATCAACGCTGCTGCTTCTTTTATACTAAATTTACCAGCTAAATTCAAAACATTTTTACTATCAAGCAGTTTTTCAAGAGAGTCACACATATGTTTTTCACTAGGGCTTCCGGTTAAAACTATTTTTGCGTTAGTGCTACTTAAGATCAAATCCCCAAGCTCTTTCCAACGCTGTAAAAACCACTGCCTAGAAACTGTACTAGCACCCATTTGAAAACCGATAAATTTATCACCACTACTTCTTTTTAAAACTTTATCTACATTTTTATAGCAGCTATCTTCCAAAAATAGCTCAAGCCTCGTATCATCAGAGTTAATCCCTATAAAACTAAGCTGTTCTAGCCTATTTAGAACGATATATCTCAGTTTGCCGTAAGTCGCAGTGGAGTTTGAGTGAAAATGGTTGAATTTATTTTTAGAATTTGGTAATTTAAAAATATATTTTATACCGCTAAGAACGGCTAATGGCGTAGCTTGAGGCTCGTTTGAATGAAGCAAAAAAGCTATATCTACATTTTTAGATTTTAATATCTTTAAAGTCTTGAAAAAACCGCTCCATTTACCATTATATAAAATTACTTCATCTATAAACGGGCTATTTATAAACAGATCTGCGTTTGATGGATTTAAAAGAACTATAGCTTTTTTATCCGGATATACTTTTTTAAATTCCCTAAAAACAGGAGTGTTAAAAAGCGTGTCTCCTATGGCGGTATTACTAAAAAAACAGACAGTTTTGAAAGATTGACTTACTGAGTTGGTTTTTATAACTTTTTTATTTCTAAGTAAAAATTTAACGACCAACTCATAAAAATTAATCCTCATTTACCAACTCTTCATAAATTTGTTGCGTCTTTTTTGCCATAACTTCAGTAGAAAAGCTATCTTTTACATATTTTATACCATTTTTTGCAAACTCAGCTCTAAGATCTACATTTTCTATCAAATTTTTCAGAGCCGTTTTCAAGCTTTCTAAATTTCCATTTTCAAACAAAAGTCCTGTTTGAGCGTCTTTGATAGCTTCTGGTATGCCTCCAACTCTACTTCCTATGCAAGCAACTCCTGCGCTACTTGCTTCTAAGATAGCAGTACCCAAAGCTTCCATATTCGATGGTAACACAAAGATATCAAGCGAACCTAAAAACTCGCTCACATTGTCTTTGTTCCCAAGCATAAATATGTTATTTCTACCGATTATAAGATTTTCTAAATTCTGTTTTTGGGGTCCATCGCCGATGATTACCAAAGCTGTTTTAGGTAAGTTTAATTCGCTAAAAGCTTCTACTAAAAGTTTATGATTTTTAGCCGCTCTTAGAACTGCTACTATACCTATCAATACTGTTTCTTCACTCAGTCCTAACTCTTTTTTTAAATTTAGTTTAAAATTTTTAGTATATTTTTGAGTATCGACACCAGTACGGATAACTTCTATCAAATTCTCTTTTACGCCGCGCCTTATAAGAGACTCTTTTGTAGCATTTGAAACAGCTACTACTTTTGAGCTAAGATTATAGCTAAATGGTGATTTTATAGGAGTTTGCAAGTGTCTTGTACGCACGACTTTTACGCCGCAGATTTTACCTACGATAGAGCCGATATTTCCATCTTTTCCAGAATGCGTAGAGATAATCTTAATACCATTTTTTTTAACAAACCAGCAAATTTTAATAATAGTAAAAACATTATAAACTTTTTTTAGATTAAACTCTACAAATCTGCATTTTATAGGCTTTTCAAGAGACTTTGAACCTCTATTTAGCCCGTAAAATACCTTAAATTTACTCTCATCAAGCGCGTTGATAAGACGCATAGTTCTATGCTCTTGTCCGCCAAATCCAAGTGAGCTTTCAAGCTCTAGTATATTTATCATTTCATTACCTCGTTAACTGCGTCAAATACCGCTTGTATATTTAAATTTGAAGCCACTAAACTCTCATCTTGCAGACATTTTGCTCCCCACGGCGACCAACGATTTATATCTGTTTTTCCAAGTATTCCTATAGTTTTTACGCCAAGTGCAGGTCCAAGATGCATAACGCCGCCATCGCACGACAAAAGTAGTTTTGCACCACTTAAAAAGCTTGCAAGTTCATTAAAACTTGATGTTTTTAGATATTTTATACCGCTTTTTTTAGATATATTTTGTCCAAAATCAGGATCTTCAGCTGTTATAACAACATTATCAAATTTAGCTTTTAAAAACTTAGATATACCCAAAATTTGCTCATCATTTAACATATTTTGAGAAATCCTGGAACTAATATGAAAAAATACAAAATCCTTGTATTGCTCACTTATAGTACCTGGTACGAAAAGTGTTTTTTCACCGTTATAGCGTACTCCAAGCGACTTTAAACACTCAAAACAGAACATAACTTCATGCTCACCTGAAAATACTACTTTATCGTTAATGCGTGATTTACCATTTTTATCGCCTACGCCGATTATTTTTTTTGCTCTGCTAACTATGGCAAATAATTCAGCAGAAGCGGAGTAGCCAGTGCGAAATACAACCGCCGTGTCATAACCGGTTTTATAAATTTCAAAAAGCATTTTAGCTTTACCAAAAATGGCTTTTAGCTTTTGAAAAACTCCTTTTTTATGCTTCGGTTTTGTATAACTATAAATTTTATTTATAAATGGATTGTTTTTGATAACGCATTTATTATAACTATTTACTACTATATCGATTTGATCGTTACAAAAATGTTTTCTAAGCGCTTCTATAGCAGGAGTTGTGCAGATAAGATCACCTATATTATCATTTCTTATAAGTAAGATTTTCATCGCTATCCTTTTTATAGTATGAGTTAAGCATCATCACAAATCCAACCATATAAAACATATATAATATTCGTAGATTAATTGATTCAAATAGTCCTCTTACTCCGAAATACGAGATAACTGATAAGAATATAGCTAAATATATAAGATTTCTTGTTTTTTTAAATTTAGAGTAAGATACCAAAACAAGCCAAAGTGCTATAAAAACCAACATTGATGTGCCAAATACACCATAATAATAGTATTTTCCAACAAAAAACGGCTCATCATTCCACCAAAATCTCTCACCACTATCTTTATGAATTTGCATCATAGAGATATTTGCTCCTTTGTCATTTTCATCGCGTAAAAATGAGTCATACTGGTCTTTGCCGTGCCCTAATCCGACAAAAGCTCTTGGACTATTTAACAAAAGCGGAAGTCTCTCTTTTAGTATAAGATCTCTTCCTGAGCTATATGAACCTTGCGAAAGCTTGTATTTAGCGATAGATGAGTCAAAAAGTATCAAAAAAATAGTTGCAAAACAGACTGTTGTAAAAACTACTATCTGTTTTAAATTTTTCTTATAAATATCTTTAAATCCATTTTGATAACTAATAATAAAAAATAAAACGATACAAACAAATCCAGCCAAATAACTGCCTCTAGCCCCAGCCAAAACGTCCATAATTATAGGTAAAATTATAGATAAAATCAGTGATAAAAACCGTATCAAATTTGATCTAAAAAACAGCATAGATATTAGCCCAAAAGCTAAAAATCTATCTACATAATCAGCGTAAGCTCTGCTGATAATCCTTCCGCTCTCAAACGTCTGCGCATCGATATCGTTGAAATTAAAAAAAAGAGGTTTAGAGTAGGAAATCGTAACAAAAATAAAAGCTAAAATAACAGAATAAAACATAAATTTTATCTTATCTTTACTGCCATCAAACCAACATAAAATAACTATCAAAAATACAGATCCTCTCCCAAACTCACTAAAAGCTTCATTGAATGAATCAAATTTAGAATCATATGGAAAAAACGATACTACAGCAGTGTAGATAATAAAAAATATAATAGCAAAAAATGCCGGTTTTGCGCTATTGAAATTTGTTTTTAAATTTGAAAATAGTGCTTTTTTATCTATAAAAAACAAGCAAAAAACAAGCAAAAATGATAGGTAAAGAGATATATTTTTAACAGCGGTGAATTTAAAATGATGTTCGGTTATAAAAAATAGTGCTAAAAGTATCAAAATAACTCTATCAAAATATCTAAAAAGCGTTGTTTTGCTCACGATTTTCCTTATAAAATAATCGTATTATAACTAACATTATATTAAAAAATATTGTAAAAACAGCTATTTTTATGTTAAAATGATTGAATGAAAAAGATAGTATTTCTAAGAACAGATCCAAGTGCTACAGGCGGAGCTGAAAGGTACTTAACAAGGCTTAAAAACGCCCTTAAAAACTCAGGTATAAGCTCAGAGATAAGAAGTTTCAAAGGAAATAAAAAGTTAAGCTCATGGCTAAAAGCACTTAAATTTAATGCTCAAGTAAAAAACGAAAAAAAAGATGATGAGATATACTTCAGCTTAGAGCGAGTCACATCAGCTGATATCTATAGAGCTGGTGATGGGGTGCATAAAGTTTATAGATCTCTAAAACCGTTTTGGTTTTTTAATCCTTTAAATTTCGTATATGTTTATCTTGAAAAAAAATGCTTTTTAAATTCCAAAAGCATAATCGCAAACTCAAATTTGATAAAACAGCAGATCATAGATACATACGGTATCGACAAAGATAAAATCACAACCATATACAACGGTATAAATCTTCCAACAAAAGTAGAAAAAGGAAGCGCTAAAATGCGACTTTGTGAGAAATTTGGGCTAAATTATGAGCTTCCTATACTGCTTTTTGTAGGAAGTGGTTTTAAAAGAAAAGGCGTAAGCGAGTTTCTAAACATTGTGTCAAACATATCACTCACTCTAAACACAATTATAGTAGGTAGTGATAAAAATATAAAAAAATATAAAAATCTAGCAAAAAAACTGGGTATAGACGCCATATTTACAGGCAAACAAAGAGTTGTAAATGACTTTTATGAAGGCGCTGATATGTTTATATTTCCTACTCATTACGAGCCGTTTTCAAATGTCATTTTAGAAGCTCTTAGTTATGGATGCGTTTGCATAACAACCAAACAAAACGGTGCTAGTGAGATACTTGATAAAGATTTTATAATGGATAATCCTAAGAGTTTTGAGATAGCAAATTTCATAGAAAAAATCTTAAAAGATAGCAAACTACTCTCAAAAATACAAGCTTCAAATTTAGAATTATCAAAAAAATTCAGCATAGAAGATAACGCTAAAAAAACGATGGAAATCATAAATGCGCATACTAATTGAGCTGCCCACATGGCTAGGTGACGCCGTGATGGCAAGCGCTGCTGTTCAAAGTCTAGCCCTAAACTATCCAAACTGTAAGATAACCTTTTTTGGATCAGAGATTAGCACGAGTATCTACAGCTCTTATCCAAACTGTGAAAATATCATTATCGATAATTCAAAAAAAGCTAAGTTCAGACTGTTTTATCTGCTAAAAACAGCTTTAAATTTAGATAAATTTGATATAGCCGTAAGTTTTAGAAGTCACTTTTACTCAAAAGTATTTTTTAAATTTATAAAAGCAGACAAAAAAGCTATTTTTACACCTACAAAAAATGAAATTCATCAGGTACAAAAATATATGAATTTTATTATCAATTGTCTGAGTTTAAAACAAAGCATAGATGAGCTAAAACTGTATTTTGCTCCTTTTAAATTTAAAAACAAAACTCTAGGGCTAAATCCAGGAGCAAGCTATGGAAGCGCGAAAAGATGGTATCCGCAGTACTTTGCAGATGTAGCTATAAATTTAAAAAAGAGTTATGAAGTTGTCATTTTTGGAGGAAAAAATGAACAAAATATCTGCGACGAAATAGCATTAGAACTTGAAAAAAACGGAGTAAAATACCAAAATTTATGTAACAAAACCACTATTTGTGAGCTAGCAAGCTTTATAGCAGGTCTTGATATGTTTATCACTAACGATAGCGGTCCTATGCACATAGCAGCAGCTTTTAAAGTGCCTACTATAGCACTTTTTGGACCTACTAAGTTCAAAGAAACCTCTCCATATAAAAATAACAATGCAAAGATACTACATCTTGATTTAGACTGTATGCCCTGTATGAAGAGAGTTTGTCCTTTAAACTCACACGAATGTATGAAAAATCTAACACCAAAAATGGTGCTAGATGCTATTTATAAGCTAAATCCACAGCTTGACAAATAGTATGAATCACCAAAATATGCATCTCTTGGATTCTAGCAGTATCATTAGCAGGTATTATCAAATTTAAATCACAAAAATCATTCATAGCGCCCCCGCTTCTACCACTTAGCCCGAGTGTTTTTAGTCCGTTTTGTCTTGCTGTTTTTAGTGCTTTTAAAACATTTGCGCTATTTCCGCTAGTAGAAATTCCTATCAAGATATCACCACGTCTGCCTAAAGCCGCTGCTTGTCTTGCAAAAACCTCATCATAGCCATAATCATTTCCGATAGCAGTAAGAGCCGAAGTATCGGTGCTAAGAGCGATCCCAGCAAGCGGAGTTCTCTCTGTTTTATAACGCCCTGTAAGTTCTGCTGCAAAATGCTGAGAATCAGCAGCGCTTCCGCCATTTCCGCATATCAAAACCTTGCCGCCATTTTTTAAAGTTTCAACCACCATTTCACACGCTTTTAAAACATTTTCATTTAGCTCATAAGTTTTAGCTAAAGTCTCTTTGTGAGCTTCTAACTCATTTAAAAATACGGTATTCATTTTTAACCTTTTATCTTATTTATTATATTTGTGGTGCTTTTTCCATCTACAAAATTTATCAACTTTACCTCACGCACAAACTCACTTCCAACAACCTTTTTACCTGCGTAATCAGCACCTTTTACCAAAATATCGGGCTTCAACGCTTTTATCAAATTTAAAGGTGTATCCTCATCAAAAATCACAACAAAATCTACAAATTCCAAAGCCGCCAACATACTTGCTCTGTCACTTTGAGCATTTACTGGTCTATCTTCTCCTTTTAGCTCTTTAACAGATCTATCTGAGTTTAATCCTACAACAAGCATATCTCCTAGCTTTTTCGCACTTTGCAAATAACTAATATGCCCAAAATGAAGTATATCAAAACAACCATTTGTAAATACCATAGTTTTACCGCTTCTGCCCACTCTTAACAGCTCACTAAGACTTATAATCTTACGTTCAAAGCCGCTTTTTTTAGACTTCAAATTCTCGATTTCACCCCAACTAGCATCCGCACTTCCTACTTTACCAACCACAACAGCTGCTGCTAAATTTGCTATTTCTATAGACTCTTCTAAGCTCATTTTGCTAGCAAGGCAGTATCCAAGAGTAGCAAGCACACTATCGCCTGCTCCTGTTACGTCAAATACCTCTTTTGCAATTGCTGGAAATTTTTTTACTTCTTGATCTAAAAGCCCTATTCCATCTTCACTTAAAGTGATTAACGAATAATCGAGCTTGAATTTATCTTTAAGCATTTTTAAAGCACTTTTTAAATCATCTTCATCATTTATCGCAAATCCAAGCGCCTCGCTAGCCTCTTTTTTATTCGGTGTTAGCAAAGTAGCGCCGCTGTATTTTGAGTAATCTTTACCTTTTGGATCTATTAAAACCATTTTCCCTGATTTTTTCGTGATTCTTATAATCTCTTTTGTAAGATATGGACTTAATACACCCTTTCCATAATCACTCAGTAACACGATATCATATCGGCTCAAAATATTTTCAAATTTAGATATGATATCATCGCTTACGCTTATCTCGCAAACACTTTCGGTATCGAGCCTAAGAACTTGTTGATGAGCTACCATAATGCGACTTTTTTGGCTGGATTTTCGTCCTTTTTCTTTGATGATAAGCTCAGTTTTAGCGCCCCTATCTTTTAGAAGTTCAAGTATCTCATCACCCACATCATCATCGCCAACAACACTGATAACACCTACTTCGCTACCAAGAGTTTTTAAATTTGAAACAACATTTCCCAAACCGCCTAAGCGTTTAGTTTCGTTTTTGATATTTACTACTTGCACAGGAGCTTCTGGAGAGATTCTATCGCAACTTCCCCACACATAGTGATCTATCATCAAATCACCGACCACTAAAACATTAACCATTTAATTCTTCCTTAAAAATACGTCTGATCTCTGGCAAATAATCCTTAATCCCATCTTCCAAACTCCATTTTGGTTCATATTTTAACCCATTTTTTGTAGTAGTGATATTTGCTTGAGTATGAAACTGATACTGAGTGGTATATGGATTTTTTATATATTCGTTTCCTAAATTTACACCGATTTCACGCTGCAAAATATCAGCGATATCTTGAAAACTCCTAGGATTTGCTGTTCCTACATTATAAACTCCGCTTATACCATTTATAGCTAGTTTATTTGCATTTATAACATCTTTTATATACACAAAATCTCTTAAAATTTTATCACTACCTTCAAATAATTTTGGAGTTTTGCCACTTAAAATTTGAAGCCCAAACTGCAAAATCATAGAAGCAGTTTTGTTTTTGAAAAACTCACCTCCGCCATATACGTTAAAATACCTAAGCCCAACGATATGAGTTTTGAACTTAGCATAAAACTCTTTAGCTAGCTCATCCATCATCAGCTTAGAAAAACCATAAACACTTGCTGGATTTTCAAGATGTCCGACAGTTTGCGGACTTGGAGCATTGCCATATGTGGCGCCGCTGCTTGCGTATATCATTTTTGAACCACAATTTTTGGCTATTTCTAGTAGATCTTTGAACGAGTTTAAATTTATTTTTATTATCTCGTCTTGCTCACTCACAGTAGTATCTGAGATCGCTGCTTCGTGAAATATAACATCTGGATTAAAACTCTCTATGCGTTTTAAAGTCTCTTTAGAACAGATATCGCCGCAGTAAATCTCGCCTTTGAAGCCGATTAAATTTTTAAAATGACCAAAACTTTTTAAATTTCCGTTGCTAAAAACTTCATTACTTCTAAATTTATCCACAACCAAAACTTCATTTTCGTCCATAAAATATTTGGCTAAATTTGAACCGATAAATCCGGCTCCTCCAGTTACTACTATTTTCATATACATTCCTTATATACTAACTTATACACGTCTAAAACGGTTTTTAAGCTGCTATCTTCGCCGATTAAATAGCAATTATCGATACCTGCGGAGTTTGCGGCTAGTATATCGCTATTTTTATCACCTATCATCATAGAACTTTCTAAATTTATATCAAATTCGCTCAAAGCCTTTAAAATCATACCCGGCTTTGGTTTTCTACAATTGCAGTTTTCTTCTGGAGAATGCGGACAATAATATACTTTTTTTATATCAATATCCTCTTTTTTAAACTCATCAAGCATAAATTTAGTTAAATTTAAAAAATCATCTTTGGTGTAGTATCCTCTTCCTATGCCAGATTGATTCGTAACTACAAATAGCGCAAAACCAAGCTTCAAAAATCCGCGCAAAGCTTCAAAAATACCATCGCAAAACACGAAATCATCGATTTTACTAACATAACCTAAGTCTTTATTTATAACTCCGTCTCTATCTAAAAAAATCGCTTTTATTTTTTTCATAAAGTGCATTTTACACGATTTTACATTAAATTTTTATGATTTATTTTAAATACAATACTCTTGTTTATTATTGATTATATTATCGGGTTTATAATTTCAAATACTAAATTTTTATTTAAGGAGAAAAATTATGAAAAAAATTTTAGCTATACTAGCAATAGGCTTAGGAACTAGCTCTGTTTTTGCGGCCGATGGTGCTACTATATTTAACAAATGTAAGGCCTGTCACGGTGTAAAAGCTGAGAAAAGCTATCTAAATAAAGTTCCCGTACTTACCACAGTAGATGCTGCTGAGAGACTTGCCCTTATGAAAGAGTATAAAGCAGGTACAGTAGAAGGCGGTAAAGGTAAATTTGGAATGGGCGGTGTAATGAAAGGTCAAATGGCTACTTTAAGCGAAGCTGATATGGCTGCGGTTAATGACTACATCTCAACATTAAAATAATTTAAAATAGCAGGACTTATCCTGCTATTTTTTTTAAATTTAATTAAATTTAAAAACTAATTTTTAAAATTTAAAACCTAAATTTGCTAAAATATTAAAATTATACTGATCTTTGGCAATCTCATTTATAAGCTCAAAACGCATAAAAAATGAATTAGTATAATCAAACTGCGAACTAAATCCTAAATATATAAGATCTCTATTTAAAGCATATCTTTGAGTAAAAGTTTGATTTTGAAAATCTCTAAATTTAGCTCTATTTTCCAGATCTTTACCGCTTAATCTATACTCATAAATGACAAATCCAGAAAGCTTAGTATCAACATTAAATTTATCCAAATCGTACGATAAATTCACTCCTGCAGTGATAGACGTGCTATCATGTTTGATTTTGTCATAAGATTTCGCAAATACACTTCCACTCTCATTAAAAGAGTCTTGAAAAATATAACTATAGCTAAAATACGAAAGTGGAGTTATGGTAAATGAGTTCAGTTTAAAATCTTTTGCCAAACCAAATTCAGCTGAAGCTAAAAAGTTATTATAACTGCCACTTAAAATCTCACTACTACCAAACAATCCTCTTTGCATAGTATTTCGCCCAAATCCCAAACTAGCTCCACTTAAGATTTTTACACTATCTAGATCCAAAATATAATTTGAGCCGAAATTAACATATTTGCTTTTAGAGCTAGAATCTTCAAAATTTAGCTTAGACTCTAAGTAGCTAGTATTGAAAGTTAGCTGCGAATTATCGCTTGGTTTTGCTCCTATAGTGAAGTTAAGTCCGTATGACTTTCCACTATAATTATCTGCGTTAATCTTCTTATAACTAGGACTCATATACCAAATATATCGCTTTTCATCATATGAATTTATACCAAGATCAATAGCTATATCTGATGCTAAAGAAGCCAACAAAATCGGTTCAGTTTCAAAATTACGAGCTAAACTTAAACCTTGAGAAGCAGGATTTAACGCAAAAAGCATACTATTTTGATTGAATTGATGATGTCCGCTAACTATTTGAGCCGTGTTACTCATATAATCTATGGATTCGATAGTTTTTAAAGCTTTATCAAAGTTTTTTGAATCCGCATTATCCAAAAAAGCAAAATAATCTTGATAGCGTTTATCTAAATTTACCATAGAACGAATTTCTCTTAAAGCTGCGCCGATGTCGCTATTTGGTCTATTATAAGCATCTGGTTTTATCGTAGGAGTTACGATTAAATTATTATTTGAATTTGGATTTTTATCGCTATGATTATTATTTAAATTTGGATTTTTATCTTGATTTTGGCTTGGTTTATTTACTTCATCTTGTGTCGAACCAGAAATATTCTCTTCTTTATCAGACGGTTTTGGAGCAGGATCTATAGGATGAGTAGGATTATCTGGTTTTGGATCTTTATCAGGCTCAGGCAAAACTGGATCTGGGTTAGGATTTTGATCTGGTTTTTGATCTGCAGAATTATCTTTGTTTTGCTCATTTATATCTATTTGCGGAAGATCTGGTTTATTTATAGAAGTCTTATCTCCATCTAAAACCGCTACGAAATTTATAGCATTATTACCAGCAACCTCAACACTTGAAAAATCATTTAAATGCGCTTTTAATCCACCTAAATCGATACTAACATAACTACCACTGGTATAAAAAGCAGGTAGCGGTATGTATTCGAGTTTTCCTTGTATATTATAATCAGCAGCGATTAGCTTTGAGTTTTTCTTATCTCCAAAATCTAACTGCAAAGTGCCTGTACTACTTTGCTCATAGGTTCCATTCACAGTTAAATCACTCAAATCTTGATTTCCAGGTCTTACTATACCGTCGTTATATAAATTCCTATCGATTACTCCATCGCCGCTAAGACTAGCTGTATTTTCTACATATACGTTGCTTGATATGAAACCTCCGCTGTTATCAGCTTTTTTAGAGATATTTAAACCACCTTGTCTAACGATAGTTGCACCTAAATAGCTATTTTTTCCAGTTAATCTCAATACCCCATTTCCGTTTTTAATAAATCCAACATTTAAATCATCAAGCCCTACTGGTAAATTTAAAGCACCGGCGTTGTGAGTTGAACTATCCCATTTTCTTTGCGAGATATCATTGCTAAACTCTGCGTCCATTCCTTTAGTATCTAATTTATAATACACGGCGCTAGATTCTTGTTTGTAATTTTGAACTATATCGCTATTACTTAAACGATTTGCATCAAGAACCGCAAGTCCGCCCATAGCCTTTTTTACATCCAAAATTCCCTGCCCGAACATATCTTCTTTTTTTATCTCCCATACTGCTGCGTATCCGCCATCGACTAATATATGAGATGATAAAGTAGGATATCTGCTATTATTAAGTTGTGATAACCCAGAAACTAACGCTCTATCATAACCAGCACTCATCAAATCAATCTTGATTTGATCTTCATCTATGCTTCCGTCATCTTTTTTTGGTATAGGATTATCTATATAAAATACAGTATAGTAATTTCTTTTAGTGCCAAAATACGGGCTATTTCTATCACTATCAAGACCGTTAGTCTCTTTTATGACGACTTTTGGGGCTTGGTAGTCTCTATTTGCCGTGCTTAGTAGCACATCAGCTATCTCTTTACCGTTTAAAAACGGAAATTTTTGAGCAACCAAAGCTGCTGCACCACTTACCATAGGAGCAGCCATTGAAGTTCCGCTTTTTTTCGTATAAAGATTTCTATCGACTCTACCAAAAGAAGGTCTTATCATATATGGCGAATTTACGTTATTGATATTTGTTCCTGGTGCAACTAAAGAGTAGTTTTGTATTCCTTTTAGCCCGTTGCTAAACTCCGGAGATCCTTTAGAGTTTATAATGATCTTTGCGCTGCTATCTTTTGATACGTTAGCACTATCTAAAGCACCAACTACTAGCCACGAACGTAAAGATTCATCATAATAAGGAAGCGTACCAAAAAGACCAGGAGAGATAATCCCCTCATTTCCAGAAGCAAAAACAACTAAAGTATTTTTATCTTTTGATAGCCTTGATAGATCTTCAGACGGTTTTGAATTTCCATAAGCTTGGCGGATAAAAAAATTAGCGTTCATCGTACTTAGCGATTTTACGTAATAAGTACTTCCTTGCATACTTACTATCGGATACATATTTGAATTCCAGCTATTGTTTATAACGCTAAGATCTTTATCGGCAAAAAAGTCATATATATTTGGCGGGGTTAGAGTGCCTATTTTATTATAACCAGTTATCTGCGCAGCATAAATACTAGCATCATAAGCTACTCCGTGAGGACTTGAAGCATTTATGTAATTTCCTACCATAATGCCAGCTACATGGCTACCGTGAGTATCGATAGTAAAATCAGGCGTATAAGCTCCATACTTATCTTTTGAGTAAATTTGTTCAATTAATTTACCAGACAAGCTAGGATGATCACCTCTAACAGCGCCATCTATAATGCCTATTTTGATACCATTACCAGTAATTCCCTCATCATAAGCGCTTTGTGTATTTATAAGTTCAAGATCGCTTATAGCAAAAACTTGCAACACGAACGCTGTAACTATACATATGCACCTTTTCATTGAATACTCTTATAATCCTTTAAATAATTTTGAATCTAATAAATTTTAATTATTAAAATTTAATAATACATAAATATTTAAATCTTATTTATCGTGCTATATATAAATTTATTCTAAATTTAATACAAATCTAATTTTATAAACTAAAATATTAAATTTATCATTAATCCAAAATTTAGTCTTTTATTATTATAATTACCAATATTTTGTAATTAAAGGATATTAAATGAAAAATTTTTTACTAGTTTTGGCGTGCAGTGCATTTGCATGTAGTGCATTTGCAGCTGATGGTGCAACAATATATAAAAAATGCGCAACATGTCACGGTGTAAAAGCTGAAAAAGTATATTTAAACAAAGTTCCAGTATTAACTGAAATCGATGCAGCTACTAGACTTGCTGATATGAAAGAGTATAAAGCAGGTACTTTAAATGCAGGCAAAGGTAAATTCAATATGGGCGGCATAATGAAAGGTCAAATGGCTACTTTAAGCGATGAAGATATGGCAGCAGTAAATGACTATATCTCAACTTTAAAATAAATCTCAATCAGGCGGGCGATAACCGTCCGCTTCTTTTTTCTTTATCAGTTCGTTTCGTCTTTTTTCCATATTATAAGCATCATTTAACGTATCTTCGCTATCGTATTTCGTACCATCTAAAAACTTAGCGTAATCATCAAATTGTCTATTTTTTATACCCCAAAGTAAGCCAAAAAGAGCAAGTGCTCCAAGCAAAGTAGAGATCCCAAGCATAATGGCTATTATCATTCCCATATTTATCCTTTAAATTTAATTCTTATTTTAGCTGAGTTTAAAACTACGATGATAGAGCTAAGCGACATCGACAAAGCCGCAAACAAAGGTATAATAAAACCAGCCATAGCAAGAGGAACTGTAATAGCATTGTAAAACAGCGAAAATCCAAGATTTTGCTTCACTGTTTTAAATGTAAATTTAGAAATATCAAGAGCCTCTTTCAGACTTTTTAAGCTATCATTTAGAAGCACAACATCACTTTTTTCAACACTTATTTGCGCTCCACTTCCAAGGCAAATTCCTACTTTAGCGCTACTTAAAGCTACTGCGTCATTTATACCATCGCCGACCATTACGACTTGCATATTATTGTTTAATTCTTTTATAATACGCGACTTTTCAATAGGAGTCGTTTCTGCGTAAAACTCACTTATACCAAGCTCATTTGCGACTTTACTAGCTACACTTTTTTTATCTCCAGTTAGCATCACTACTTTATATCCAGAATTTATAAGATCATTTACCACGCTTTTTGCATCATCTCTTAACTCATCAGCAAGTTCAAAAGCAGCCACCACTTTACCATCTACAGCAAAATAATAACTCAAACTCTCACTCTCAAACTCTCCAAATCCCAATTCTCGCATAAACTCGCTACTTCCTCCAGCTAAAGATATATTTTTAAATTTAGCCTTTACTCCACGAGCCAATATATTTTCCACATCGCTAAGCTGATAAATACTACCATCTAAACTATTTTTTAAAGCAACACTAACAGGATGAGTCGAAACATTTAAAAGTGAATACAAAAGATTTTGATCAAACTCGGTAAATTTAGTAGCTTTTATCAAATTTAATTTTGCTTTTGAAAGCGTTCCTGTTTTATCAAATACCACGCACCTGCACTTTGCCAAACTCTCTAGAATTCTAGCTTCTTTAAAAACGATACCTTTTTTCAGTCCGACACCCAAACCAACCAAAGTAGCAACAGGAGTAGCAAGACTAAGAGCGCACGGACAAGCTATTATGATGACGCTAACAGCGATAACAATTGCATTTGGCATACTTCCAAAATAAATATACCAAAATAAAAAAGTAGCAAATCCAAGCGCCAATATCGCAAATGAAAATCTAGCCGAAATTTGATTTGCCAACTCTTCTATGCGCGGTTTTTTGAAACTAGCTTTTTCAAGCAGAGCTATTATCTTGCTTAGAACCGAACTTTCAAAACTTTTAGACGCTCTATACTCAACACTTCCATCTACGCATATGACGCCACTTGTTATATTATCTCTAGCTTTTAGCAGTATAGGCACACTCTCACCGCTAAGACTAGAATAATCAAAACTCCCAACTCCGCTTAAGATCTCGCCGTCTATCTGAACCCTTTCACCAAGACGAACCATTATGATATCGCCCTCTTTTACCTCATTTACATCTTTTAGCTCAAAATCATCACCGTTTTTTACATAAATTTCAGAAACAAGCATAGAACTTAAGCTATCTAAATTATCAATTGAACGCTTTTTACTGATAATTTCTAAAAATTTTCCTATAAAAACAAAAGTTATTATCATAGCTACTGAGTCAAAATATACTTCGCCTTGCCTAAAAAGCATAGCATAAACAGAGTAAAAATACGCTATAGATGCACCCGCTGCAACACTTAGATCCATAGAGGCACTTTTGTTTTTTAAACTTATCCACGCCGAACGGTAAAACTCGCTTCCAGTATAAAACAGAACAGGACTTGCTAAAACAAACTCAGCAAAATGCAAAATATCTTTTACATCTTGACTCATTCCACTAAAATACCCACCGTACAAAGCGATAGCAACCCACATTATATTCATCGTACAAAACAGACCAACAAGCATTTTCGCGTAAAATTCTCTACGCTTTGTGTTAGCTCTTAACTCAGCTTTATTTGGATCGTATGGGATCGGATTATATCCTATGGCTCTTATTTTATTTAGAATTTCAGTGAGTTTTACTGTATTATCGTCCCATTTTATATGGGCTTTGTTTGTTGCTGAGTTCAACTCTGCTTCTATAATGCCGTCTGTATGAGCTAAGACTTTTTCATTTAGCCAGATACAAGCTGAGCAGTGAATTCCTTCTATGATAAGATAAATTTCACAAAATCCACTCTCTTTTTTAACATAATTTTTATAAAAACTTTTGCAAGGTTCATCGCTTAAAGTCTGATTTGAAGCTTTTATATGTTTTTCTTTGCCAAGTCTCTCATAAAACTCGCCAAGACCGTTTGAGTTTAAAAACGAATATACATTTTTGCAACCATTGCAGCAAAACTCGCGTCCATCATTATCTTTTATCGCTCCGCTATCATCGAACTCACCTTTACAGTGCAAACAGATAAAATTACCCATAAAAATCCATATTTTAAATTTGTTTGATTATATAAAAATATTGCTTAATATATATAATTTGTTCTATTTTTGTCACAAATAAATTTAAAAAAGAAAGTTTTTAAGGCTAAAAATCGGTATAAAAATAATGCATAAATTTATACAAATCTAAATATTTTTCATCGCTCTATCTTTTTGCGTCTTTTAAAAAACAACTAAAATATAAATTTATATGTAATAAAGTTTAAATTTGCTTTAATTACGTATTATAAATAGCAAAAAAAAGGAGAGTTTGTGAGAAAGATCATTTTTAGTTTGGTCGCTTTAGCCATAGTGGCTATGGCTGGTGACAATATAGAGGGGATTAAGGCTGCTGAAAATGGAAACTACACAAAGGCAGCAAAGCTATGGCAAAAGTCTTGTGACTCTGGAGATGCTGCTGGTTGCGCTGGTCTTGGACTTTTATATGCAAACGGTCAAGGTGTGAAACAAAACTACTTTAAAGCTAAAGAGCTTTATCAAAAAGCTTGTGAGGGCGGAGATGCTCTTGGTTGCACTAATCTTGGAGTTTTATATGCAGACGGTCAAGGTGTGAAACAAAACTACTTTAAAGCTAAAGAGTACTTTGGTAAGGCTTGTGACTCTGGAGTTGCTATTGGTTGCACTAATCTTGGATCTTTATATGCAAACGGTCAAGGTGTGAAACAAGACTACTTTAAAGCTAAAGAATTGTGGCAAAAAGCTTGTGACTCTGGAGTTGCTATTGGTTGCACTAATCTTGGATCTTTATATGCAAACGGTCAAGGTGTGAAACAAAATAGATCAAAAGCCAAAGAGCTATACGGTAAGGCTTGTGATATGGGATCGCAACTTGGCTGTGAAAATTACGCTGATTTAAATTCCAAAGGCTACTAGGTAAAAGCGAAGCGGTATATGATACCGCTTTTATAATGATATAAATTTATCTTTTAGAGTGTTTATAAGTTGTAAAAACTAGACTTGTAAGCACTAGTATAGAAGTGCTTACTATAAAAGTCGGCTTATAGCCAAAACTTTTTCTTTGAATTTTGGAGAGAATTTATATCCTTGCGCCGCAAGCCATTTTAATAAAAAATATTTTACAAGAATAATACTCAATCTATATATGCTTGTAAAATTTAAATTGTATTGATGATCTTGACAAGTTTATAATTTTTGTATAAAATCCCAATATTAAAACTACATAATTACTATTCATTGTGACTGCATATTATCACAAATTTAAAGAGGTTTAATGGAAAATAAAGACAATGCCCAATCCCACCAAAGTTCTTCAGGTGCAAAAAAACAGCACACTCGGACGCATATTCCAGTTGATGGATATAAAATCGAAGAATTAAGACAACTCGATCTTGATAGCTTAGTAGCCATAGCAAACGAAGTCGGAGTTGAAAATCCACGAGAATTCAGACGCCAAGAGCTTGTTTTTGAAATTTTAAAAGCTCAAACAAAGCAAGGCGGTTTTATATTATTTACAGGAATTTTAGAAATAGTAGGTGATGGATACGGCTTTTTAAGAGCTACTGATGCAAATTTAAGCGATTCGGCAAATGATACCTATGTAAGTCAAAGTCAAATTAAAAAATTCGCTCTTCGTGTCGGTGATATCATCACTGGACAAGTAAGAGAGCCAAGAGAGCAAGAGAAATACTACGCTTTACTAAAAATAGAAGCTATAAATTACAAATCCATAGCAGAAGCAAAAGAAAGACCGCTTTTTGACAACCTAACTCCGCTTTTTCCAAATGAAAAAATAAAACTCGAATATGACCCGATGAAACTAACAGGGCGTGTTTTGGATCTATTTACTCCTATTGGAAAAGGTCAAAGAGGTCTTATAGTGGCTCCTCCAAGAACAGGTAAAACAGAGCTTATGAAAGAGCTTGCTCACGGTATAACAAAAAATCACCCAGAGATGGAACTCATAGTTCTTCTTATAGATGAGCGTCCTGAAGAGGTTACAGATATGCAACGCTCAGTAAAAGGAGAGGTTTTTAGCTCTACTTTTGATCTTCCTGCGATAAATCACGTAAGAGTTGCTGAGCTAGTCATAGAAAAAGCGAAACGTTCAGTAGAAATGGGAAAAGACGTTGTTATACTTCTTGATAGCATAACTCGCCTTGCACGTGCTTATAACACAGTCACTCCTAGCAGCGGAAAAGTACTAAGCGGAGGAGTAGATGCAAACGCACTACATAAACCAAAAAGATTTTTTGGAGCAGCAAGAAATATAGAAAACGGTGGAAGCCTAACCATAGTCGCAACAGCTCTGATAGATACTGGATCACGTATGGATGATGTGATATTTGAAGAGTTTAAGGGTACTGGAAATAGCGAGATCGTACTTGATAGAACTATCAGTGATAGAAGAATTTATCCAGCTGTAAATATACTGAAATCTGGAACAAGAAAAGATGAACTTCTTCAAGGACCAGATGATCTTGGTAAAATATGGGCGATAAGGAATATTATAGCAACGATGGACGATATCGAAGCGCTTAAATTTTTATATTCAAAAATGTTAAAAACGAAAGATAATAAAGAACTTCTTGGCATAATGAACGAATAGGATCAAATTTGAAAGCTTTAGCACTAAAATATCGTCCAAAAAGCTTTGATGAGCTTATCGGTCAAGATATAGTAGCAAATAGTCTATCTCACGCCTTAAACTCAGGAAGAATAGGACACGCGTATCTATTTTCCGGACTTAGAGGTAGCGGAAAGACAAGTAGCGCTAGAATATTTGCTAAAGCTCTACTTTGCGAACAAGGTATCGGATCTCATCCATGTGAAGTATGCTCAAACTGCATAATGGCAAATGAAGGGCGACATTTAGATATCATCGAAATGGACGCCGCAAGCCATAGAAAAATAGACGATATAAGAGAACTCATAGAACATACGAAATACTCTCCATCAAGCGCTAGATTTAAAATTTTTATCATTGATGAAGTTCATATGCTAACTCGCGAAGCGTTTAATGCTCTACTAAAAACGCTTGAAGAACCGCCTGAATACGTAAAGTTTATCTTGGCTACGACAGATCCATTAAAACTTCCTGCCACCATACTATCGCGCACTCAGCATTTTAGATTTAAACCGATATCAAAGAATGATATTTTAAAACATCTTGAGTTCATCATGAACAAAGAGGGTATAAAATTTGAGCCAAAAGCACTTGAAATTCTTTCAAGAAGCGGATCTGGAAGCTTGCGAGATACCCTTACTTTGCTTGATCAAGCCATAATATTTTCTCACGAATTCGTAACTCAAAAATCCGTAGCCGATATGCTAGGTCTGCTTGATCCTTCAAAGATAGAAGAAATTTTATCGGTAGTAGCTTCAAGAGATAGAAATGCTCTTTTAAATTTATTAAAAGATTTAAGCGGAAGTGACGCTGAACTTATAATAGACGAACTTATTATAAATTTAAAAGATAAATTTATAAATCAAAACTCAGAATTTTCAATTCTTATTTTTGAGAGATTTTTTAGAATTTTATCTGAAGCAAAAAGTATGCTAGGATCTGGAAGCGACTCAGAATTTACGCTATACATAGCACTTTTTATGATGCTTGAAGCGTTTAATTTAACAGATATAAATGATGCCATAAGTGAGATACAATTACCTCAAAACAAACCAGTCATCATCGCAAATCCTGCCGTATCCATAGAGCAAGTACCAAAGCCAAAAAACCCGTACGAGCTATTTTTAAGTAAAATTTATGATAGGGATTATGAATTAGGAAAATGTTTTGATGAATGCATAGAGTTTTTGGAATTTAACGATAATAAGCTTATTTTAAGCTCAAGTGCGAGCGGAGAAAAAGCGATGATGTTAAGAAACTCATCAAGCGTAATAAAAGAAATTTTAAAAATTTGCTTTAACCCTGATACAAAAATTCAGATACAAAAATCTGAAAAAACAGATCAAGAAAGAGATGAAAAAAGCATAAATGATGCCATAAAAAAGCTTGGAAATTTAGTTCAAAACTTCCAAAATAATGAACCCAAAAATGAAAATAATATCGTAAATACCACTCAAAATAGCACTTTTCATCTTAATGAAAATTTAAATCAAGTTATAGATACGGATGAAAACATAAACTACGATGATAATATGATAAATAGTAAAAATAACCACAACGACGAAATATCTAAATTTAAAAATGATACCAACGATCAAAGTAGCTCATACGATAAACAAAACAGTTTCTTTAAAAGCATAACAGATCAAATCCAAAACGCAAATCAAAATTCTACAAATATCAATATGCAAAACAACCAAGAATTAAGCTTTAAATCAAATATCAAAGAGCTAAAAAGACTATTTGGCGAACCTGAAATTTTGAAAGATGACTGCTAATTATTTTTGTTTGGATATTTAGATTCAATTTTTCTATTTATCAATACCACTACAAAAATGAAAATTATAAAAGATAAAATTATAAAGAAATTTCTTGCAACTATGTCTATAAAGTGGTATGATAAACATTTCATATATCCATAGCTAAACATACCACCCTCTTCTTTTGCGATCTTTTTTAAATCATTAGCATCAACTGCTTCAGCATAATTTAGTTTATATTTCTTTTCTTTAAAATAATTATGCAATGTATCAGACCACATAAAAACATATATACAAAAACTATAATATCCATCCAAAAATGCACCAGTTGTTGTATAATCATAAGCTGGTGTTGACGGATCTACAGCAAATATAGCATCTGCAAATGCCCTGCTAGACCTGCGGAATCTTTCTATGTTATACTCTCTAATAGCATCTTCTTTTAGTTTTGCTCGTTTTTTTTCTAACTTATTAATTTCATTTTGCAATTCCAATTTATTTAATCTTAGCTCATCAAGTGCAATAGACTTCGGATTAGTCTTATTCATTTTTTTATTTATTATTGATAGTTTTAAATTTAAAATATCACTATGAGGCTTAAATTCATTATCTACATAATTTTCTATTTTAAATCTAGCAACTTCATGATCATCTTTATAAAGAGATTCATTGTTTTTGGCAAATTCCAAAACCTTGCTTTCAATCTCATTATAAATATCTGCGAAAGCAAAAGAAATCACGCTAAGCAGACAAAATATTATTTTCTTCATCTATTTTCCTTTACTGTATCTATAAAACTAGAAATTAAGCTCATATTGTCAATTGATTTTTTAAGCCATTCTATACCATATTTTTCTAAAATCGGATTATTTCCAACTATTAAGTTTTCATCTATTTTCTCTAGCTCACTAGCAAACTCGGCAAAAATTTCCAAAGTTGCTTTATACTCAATACTATTATCAATACTATGCAAATCGTGAAATAAATTTTGGTCGCTATAATCTAAATTATATGGATTATAACCCATAAAATCTTTTAATTCATCAATATAAAGTCTGCAGAGCTTCTTGCACAGATGTAATGTAATATCCAAATAGTTTTCTATGTTGCCTTTTTGAAGAGTTTGTATAGCTATCTGCAATTGTTCTGATAGCGTAAAATAACTACTATTTTCCATTTATTTCCTTTATATTATCTCTATAGAAATGATTTCTATAACAGATTGTGAATATATTGTATAAAAATTAAACTTATAGAAAACTTTTCTATAGGAATAATAATGTTAAATTTACCAGAAGTAACAACTGAACAAGAAAATGAGGAATTTTTTAATTTAGTAGCTAACAATATTAAAAAAATAAGACAAGCCCGCGGCTTAAGCCAACTTGAGACAGCTCTTAGTATAGGTCAAGCATCTAGTGGATTTTATGCGAATATGGAAAATAACGCTCACGCAAAGCATTTTAATCTACTTCATCTTTTTAAACTTTCCAAATTATTTGATTGCGATATATGTGAATTTTTTAAAGAAGAAGATAACCGAATTTAAATAAATTCGGTTATAAATAAATTTAAATTTACTCTTTAAACTCATCCCATGCAAGGACAGTAGAGCCGTTTTCACCTACTACTGCGTCGCCCATTCCCATTATATTATACCCTGCATCAACGTAATGAATTTCACCCGTAACACCACTAGCAAGGTCGCTTAAAAGATACATTCCGCTTTTACCAACGTCATCTATACTAACGTTTCTTTTTAGTGGAGCGTTACATTCATTCCATTTTAGTATCATCTTAAAATCACCTATTCCACTAGCCGCTAGTGTTTTTATAGGACCTGCTGATATAGCATTTACTCTTATATTTTTCTTTCCAAGGTCACGCGCAAGGTATCTTACGCTACTCTCAAGAGCCGCTTTTGCTACACCCATTACGTTATAATGCGGTACGAACTTAGCTCCGCCAAGATAACTTAAAGTAAGCACCGAGCCACCCTCTTTTAGCACAGGCAAGACAGCTTTAGTAAGGCTTATAAGCGAATACACGCTAGTACCCATAGCCACGTCAAAGGCTTCTTTTGTAGTATCTATAAACTCACCTTCTAACGCCTCTTTAGGAGCGTAAGCAACAGCATGAACGATAAAATCTATATCCCCAAAATCAGCTTTTATCTTACTTGCCAATGAGTCTAAATGCTCTTTGTTATTCACATCAAGCTCATATATAAGAGAGCTTCCAAGCTCAGCTGCGATAGGCTCAACACGCTTTTTGATAGCGTCGCTTACGAAAGTAAAAGCCAGAGATGCTCCTTGCTCTTTACACGCTTTTGCGATACCATAAGCTATGCTCATTTTATTTGCTACGCCGACTATAAGTCCTTTTTTACCGTTCATTATCACTATTTTTTCCTTTTTTTTGTTTAAGCTTTTATCAAATTTATAAAGTTTTTTACGTCCCAGCTCGCAGTTCCTACCAAAACTCCGTTGCAGTTTTTTATAGTTTTTATATCACATATATTTTTCTCATTTACGCTTCCGCCATAAAGCAAAGGTGCGGTTGTTTTTGTAGATATAAAATCCAAAATATCTGTTATAACGACCGAATTTGCGCTTTTTCCAGTACCGATAGCCCAGATAGGCTCGTAAGCTATAACCAAATTTTCATATTCTAAGTCGATATTTTCAAGTTGATCTGTTAAAAACTCTTTTGTGCTTCCGTTCATATGAGTTATATCATCTTCACCTATACAGTAGATGATATCCCAGCCTTTTTGCTTCGCAAACTCAAATTTTGCCTTTAAAAACGGCTCGTCTTCTCCCAAAGCTCTTCTCTCGCTATGTCCGATCAAAACAGTAGCGATGTCAAACTCATCAAGCATCGCTGTACCGATCTCTCCAGTAAATGAGCCACTATCACAAGGATAGAAGTTCTGCGCACCTTGAACAAATTTAAACTTAGCTTCTAAAAACGCGCTTGAAGGCGGAAAAACTATCACATTTTCGCCACTCACTTTGCTATCAAGTTCTTTTGCATACTCCAAAAAACCGCCTCTAGTGTGATTACATTTTAAATTTGCCGCGTATATCATTTATGACCTTTTTAAATTTAGTAAGAATATAGTTTTTTTCAGCCATCATCAAATTTACAACTCGGCTTTAAGCAATACTTTAACACCTGGAAGCTCTTTGCCTTCTATAAGCTCCAAACTCGCTCCTCCGCCAGTCGATATAAAAGTCATCTCATCAGCGTCTCCAGCGCGCTCTACAACATCAGCCGTATCGCCACCGCCAACTACAGTAGTAGCAAAACTCTCTGCTATCGCGTGGCTCATTTTTATGCTACCTTTACTAAATTTATCCATCTCGAACACGCCCATAGGTCCGTTCCACCATATAGTTTGCGCGTCACTCAAGACTTCTCTAAATAGTTTAACGCTAGCTGGACCTATATCAAGCCCCATCCAGCCAGTTGGAATTTCTTGAGTAGAGACGTATTTTATAGCTGATTCGGCGCTAAATGTTTGAGCCGCTACTACATCAACTGGTAAGTAAATTTTAACGCCTAGTTCGCGTCCTTTTTTAAGGATATTTGCGGCTTCTTCTATAAGATCTTCTTCAAGGAGAGAATTTCCGATATTTTCACCGATAGCTTTTAAAAATGTAAATGCCATACCGCCGCCGATCACTAGTTTATCAACTCTTGGGAGCAAATTCGTAAGTGCTTGAAGTTTTCCGCTAACCTTACTTCCACCAACAACAGCCACAAAAGGTCTAGTCGGTCTTTTTATCAAATTTCTAGCAAACTCTATCTCTTTTATAAGTAAAAATCCAGCCGCCCTATGCTCTTCATCATAAAATTTGGTTATAGAATGCACTGAAGAGTGCGCTCTATGGCAAACTCCAAATGCGTCATTTACATAGTAACTAGCATACTCGCTAAGCTCTTTTGCCAAAGCTACGTCATCTTTTGTCTCACCTTTTTCAAAACGGAGATTTTCTAGCAAAAGTACTTCACCTTGTTTTAAAGCAGCTACTTTTGTTTTTGCATCATTACCAACAACATCATTGGCAA
This sequence comes from Campylobacter fetus subsp. testudinum 03-427, assembly GCA_000495505.1. Classification (NCBI taxonomy): domain Bacteria; kingdom Pseudomonadati; phylum Campylobacterota; class Epsilonproteobacteria; order Campylobacterales; family Campylobacteraceae; genus Campylobacter; species Campylobacter fetus. Next base: position 1,417,061 of record CP006833.1, read on the forward strand.
ATATTATCTCACGATCGATAAGTCTGCTAAGTCTCTTTGCTACAGGAAGCAAAGAAAACTTCTCTTCATAGCCGTTTTTAGGACGACCCAGGTGGCTTGTAAGTATAACTGAGCAGCCTTGATCTAAAATGTATCTGATAGTAGGGATCGCTGAGCGAATTCTTCTATCATCTGTGATATTGTAAAACTCGTCCATAGGAGTGTTAAAATCACATCTTACAAAAACCTTGCTGCCGCTTTTAAAGTTTATATCTTTTATGGAAATTATTTCGCTCATATCATCTCTCGCTTATAAATTTAGCCATCTCTATAAGTCTTGAAGTATAACCCCACTCATTGTCATACCACGCCATAACTTTTATCATATCACCACATATCACTTGAGTAAGATCAGCAGCAACTATGCTTGAGTAGCTTGAAGTGTTAAAATCACTGCTAACTCTCTCATCAAAATCAACAGCCATAATGCCTTTTAGACTTGTCTTACTAGCATTTACAAAAGCTTCGTTAAGCTCTTCTTTGCTCACGCTTTTACCCAAAACAGCAGTAAGATCGACCATAGAAACGTTTGGCACGGGAACTCTAACGCTTTGTCCGTGAAGCTTACCATTTAAGCTTGGCATAACAAGCTTCATAGCCTTTGCCGCGCCTGTGCTAGTAGGAATTATATTTTGCGCAGCGGCTCTACTACGGCGAAAGTCGCGGCACTTCACATCTACTAAGCTTTGACCATTCGTATAAGCGTGAATCGTAGTCATAAGACCTTTTTGTATTCCATATAAATCTTCCAAAACTCTAGTAACTGGACCCAAACAGTTTGTCGTACAGCTCGCGTTTGACACTATCTTTTCGCCTTTGTAAGTGTTTGAATTTACACCCAAAACAAAAGTAGGAGTATCATCTTTTGCAGGTGCGCTCATAACTACTTTTTTAGCACCTTGTTTTAGATAAGCTTCGCATTTTTCAGTGGTTAAAAACTTTCCGGTACATTCTAAAACTACATCTATATCGCTTAGATCAAGTTCCCCTATATCTCTAGTAGAATAAACTCTTATTTTTTTGCCTTCTACCTCGATATAGTCATCATTTATAACATTCACTTCTTTATTAAATTCACCATGAACGCTGTCGTATTTTAGCAGATATCTAGTCATATTTCGCTCTGCTGTATCATTTATAATAGCAAGTTCATACTCAGAACTGTTCAAAATAATTCTCGCAGCACATCTACCGATTCTTCCAAAACCATTGATTGCAATTTTAAGTGCCATTTTATTCCTTTTTTGGGTATAATTAGGCTTAATTTTACTAAAAAAAAGGTTAAAAAAAATTGAATATTGCAATTTTCGGCGGAAGTTTTGACCCGCCGCACAATGCTCACGATGCCATAGTAAAAGCTGCTCTTTTAAATTTAAAAATAGATAAATTAATAATCATACCAACATATCTAAATCCGTTCAAAACAAAATTTGGCGCAGACCCTAAAAAACGCCTTGTTTGGTGTGAAACTCTTTGGAAAAATTTAGATAAAGTTGAAATAAGCAAATTTGAAATAGAACAAAACAGAGCCGTGCCTAGTTTAGAGAGTGTTTTGCATTTTAAAGAAATTTATAATCCAGATATTATCTACCTCATTATCGGTGCTGATCAACTTATAAATTTAGAAAAATGGTATAAATTTGAAATACTAAAAAAACTAGTAAAATTCGTAATAGCTTCAAGAGACGATATCGAAATTCCTTCAAATTTGCAAAAACTAAATATAAATGTTAAAATCTCATCAACAAAAGTTAGAAACGAGCTTGACTTTTGTGAGATTCCTAAAGCCGTGCTCGAAGATGTTATTAAATTTTACAAGGAAAAAGATGCAAGATAGAATAGAAAAAATTACAAAACTACTTGATGAAAAAAAAGCTGAAAATATCGAAGTCGTCGATATGAGCAACAAAGAATATTTAGCTAAATTCGTCATCATAGCTACAACTCTTACAGGACGCCATGCTTACGCACTTTTAGATGATCTAAAAACTGAGCTTAAACCTAAAGGTGAAGAGTTTTTAGGCGTTGAAAGTAGCGATGACTGGACGGTAATAGACTTAGGCGACATCATGATACATCTTATGAGTGAAACTTACAGAGCAAAATACAACATTGAAGAGTTTTTAAAAGAGCTAAAAAAATAGAAATTTGGGTAAAATACCCAAATCATCAAAAGAATTTCGATAAAATATATCCTATAAATATCAGCCAAACAAATAATACCGAAGCAAGAATAAACGGAAGTTTGCCGCTATTTTTAAGCGCATTTTTCGTGATAGTAAGACCAAGAGCGCCCATAGCCGCACACAACATAAACGTATCAACTGTATTTATATAAACAGAGGCGAACTCTCTAGGAAAAAACGGAAGTGAGCCAACTACTAAAGCTACTAAAAACCAGACTGCAAAGTACGGAAAAGAGCTTTTTAAACTACTTTTTCTTTTATCTCCTATAAAAAAAGCACTAAAAATAGACAAAAATATAAGAAAAGGAACCAGCATCAAAACCCTTAACATCTTGACTATAACAGCGTTATCAGCTGCTAAACTTCCTATAGCATTTCCTGCTGCTACGGCGTGAGCTACTTCGTGCAAACTAACTCCACTCATAAATCCAGCTTGCACTTCACTAAGCCCACTAAAACCAAAACTATAGATCAAAGGATATAAAAACATTCCCAAACTACCAAATACAACAACAGTGCAAACAGCTACTCCAACACGGTTTGCGCCGCCTTTTGCTATGCTTTCTGTAGCCAAAACAGCTGCTGCTCCACATATGCTTGAGCCAGAGCTAATGAGAACTGCTGATTTCTTATCAAGTCCGAGCTTTATGCCGACAAAATAACCTATAAAAAATGTACTAAAAACCACAATCACAGCCGAAATCATTCCGCTAATGCCAACACTTAGTGCATCACTTAGTGTTATTCTAAATCCGTAAAATATAACCCCAAGGCGCAAAATCTGCTTCGTACAAATAGACAAAACTCCGCTTTTTCTAACAAGAGTAACAAGCGAGTGAGCCGTATTTCCAAAAAAAGCACCCAAAACTACAGCTATGATAAGCGCAGATATACCAAATTTAGTAAAAAAACTCGTACTAGCCAAAATATAAGCAAAACTACTAAGCAAACAGATAAATATCCACGCTTGAATACGTCTTTTTTGATAAATCTTTTTATGATGTGTCATATATTTTCCTTTTTTATCGCAATTATACCTAAATACTTTTTGATATAAAAAATATATTTTTTATGTTATAATCATATATTTTTTATATAAGGATATCTAATGACTATAAAACAAATAGAGCATTTTTTGAAGCTTTATGAACTAAATAATGTCAGTCTTGCCGCAAAGGAATTTGATATATCTCAATCAGCACTTTCAAACTCATTAAAAGAGCTTGAAAACTCATTGAACGGAAATTTATTTGATAGAATAGGAAAAAATCTTATAATCAATCAAAAAGGAAAAGCTTTTTATGAGCAAATTTTACCAGTATATTTAAATTTAAAAAATATAGAGATCAAAATGCGTCACAACGGACTTTTAAATTTAAATCTATTATCTAGTCAAAATATCGGAAACTATCTTTTACCGACTGTTTTGAATGATCTTTTGGGTAAATTTGATATGACTCTTAGCATAAAAAATACAGCCAAAATAGTAGATAATATACTAAATCACAAATGTGATCTTGGTTTCATAGAGAGCAATATCCATAACAAAAATATATCTAAATTAAAAATCTGTGAAGATGAATTAATAGTAGTTTGCGCAGATAAAAACTATCAAAATAAAGAGTGCTATATAGATGAAATATCAGATAAAAAATGGATTTTAAGAGAAGATGGATCTGGCACTAGGGAAACATTTCTAACAAAAATTCCAAACGGAGTTAATATCAATATAGCCTTAGAGCTTAACTCTACTGAATCTATCAAAAAATGTTTAGAAAAGAGTGATTTTTTTAGCGTTTTACCGAGGTTTTGTGTTCCAAAAACGCTATATCAGATAAAAGTTAAAAATATCAAATTCACAAGAGATTTAAGCATTATTTTTCATACAAAAAAGCAAGAAGATTCTGAGTTCATAAGCATAGCAACCGCTCTTCAAAACAAGCTAGCTGCTATATATAAACTCAATGTTCCATCTTATCTTTTGCTTTGATACCGATCAAATTTAAAGCTACTTTGATACTAAGAGCAACTACGCTAAATAGTTTCAAAAGTTCATCTTCGTTTTTGCTTCCTACTACTCTGTTTTCATTGTAAAACTTATGAAAACTAGCACTTAAAGATTTTAGGTATTCAGGTATTTTGTGAAGTGATCTTGAAGTGACAGCGTCTTCTAGTACTTCAGGTAAAATGAGTGCTTCAAAAAGCAAATTTTTACCACTCTCATCTAAATTTGAAAGATCTGCGTCCATCACGTCACTTGGAAGCTTGTTTGCTTTTGCAAATACTTGATTTACTCTTGCGTGAGCGTAATTTATATAGAATATAGGATTCGAACTGTCCTCTTTTTTGAGTTCGTTTATATCAAACTCAAGGCTGCTTGTATTTGCTTTTGAGATAAATATAAATCTAAGCGCGTCGCTTCCTATCTCACTTAGTATATCACTCATAAGTACGCTAGTGCCGGCGCGTTTGCTCATCTTAAACGGTTTGCCCTCTTTTAGCAAACTCACCATTTGCATCAAAATTACTTCAAGTCTATTCTCATCATATCCAAGAAAATTGATAGCTGCTTTAATGCGAGCTATGTATCCATGGTGATCAGCACCCCAAATATTAATATAATGCTCATACCCTTTTTTAAATTTAGCATCGTGATACACTATATCTCCAGCTAAATAAGTAGGTCTGCCATCGCTTCTTATAACAACCCTATCGCTATCATCTCCTAGCATCGTTGAGGCTATATAAGTAGTTTGGTCTTTTTCATACATCTGCCCGCTTGAGGCAAGTTTTTTTATCGTTCCTTCAAGTTCATCATAAAGTGCTTTTTCGCTAGCCCAACTCTCTATAAAAATACCAACGTCTTGCAGATCTTTTTTGATAATCTTCAAAACTTCATCTTTACCAAATTCTGCAAGTTCGAGATTTCTACTCTCATCATAAAAGATATCTTTTCCAAATTTATCAAGCGCAAGTTTAGCGATATCGTCGATATATTCGCCTCTGTAGTATTTATCTGGATACTGTACATTCTCATTAAACAGAGTTTCGCGCGCAAAAAGACTTATAGAAACTCCAAGCAAATCTATCTGATTTCCAGCGTCATTTATATAATACTCAGTAAAAACATCAAGTCCAATGTGTCTTGCTACTCTAGCTAACGTATCACCATATACCGCTCCTCTTACATGCCCGATATGCAGAGGTCCAGTCGGATTTGCGCTGATATATTCGATAAAAATATCTTTTTGGCTCTGTGGTTTTTTGCTTCCAAAACTCTGCTCAAGGCTCAAAGCGTTATTTGCAAGAGAATTTAAAAACTCACCTTTTAATTTAAAATTTAAATATCCATTTATACTAAAAACATCAAAAAGTTTATGATTTTCAAATTTAAGCGCAAGCTGGGAAGCTATGATTGCTGGTGATTTTTTAAACTCTTTAGCAAGAGAAAATGCGAAAGGAGTTGCGTAATGAGCAAGATTCTTATCCTTTGGCTTTTCAAGGATAAAATCACGACCCAAAACGCTGTAAATTTCGCTTTTAACACTGTTTTTCATCAAACGTTCTTTGTTGTTTCGTTTTGTTTTGTACTTTGAGTTTCGCTATCTGTTTTTTCTATTTTTTCTACTGGAGTTTCATCCTCCATCTCTTTTTTAAATGTTTTGATACCTTTTCCAACGCCTTTTGCAAGCTCTGGTATCTTTTTAGCGCCAAATAATAACACTATAATGGCAAGAACTATCAGCCAATGTCCCATACTAAAACTACCCATATTATCTCCTTAATTTTAAATATTTTAACACAAATTTATAAATTTAGCAAACGTTCCAGCTGTCTATCACAGCGCTTATATCATAATTTTGTGTTTTTACGCTCATAGTTTCAAAGATGGATTTTAAACTAGCATATGATCTATCAAGATCATCATTGATAATCAGATAATCATACTCATTTATATGCCCCATCTCGGTTGCAGCATTAAATAGTCTGTTTTCTATAGCATCTTTTAAGTCAGCATCTCTGATCTCAAGACGTCTTTTTAGCTCATTTCTATCTTTTGTAGTTACAAAAACAGATGTTATGATCTCACGATACTTTTTCATAGCCAAATGAAATCCTTGAACATCTATATCGAAAATTACTATTTTTCCATCTTTTAAAGCTTTTTCAACCGGCTCAAGACTAGTTCCGTAGTAATTTTTATGCACACAAGCCCATTCTAAAAACTTACCTGCTTCTATACCTGTTTTAAACTCATCTTCACTTATATAATGATAATTCACTCCATCTTTTTCACCATCTCTTATAGATCTTGTGGTGCTTGAGATAGAAAAATGTATATTATCAAAATCTCGCATAAGCTTACTTAGTAGCGTACTTTTGCCACTTCCGCTAGGTCCGCTTATTATCAAAATTTGTCCGCTCACGCCTTTTCCTCAAAGCTTATATTTATCTTTATATTCATATCTTTTAATAGATCTTTTATCGCACTTGAGTTTAAAGACTCTGTTATTTGCTCACTGATTTTCTTAGTTAATTCGCTTTTTAGCTCACCATCATCGATAATTTTAGATACTGGCGTCTCCTTAACATCATCTAAACTTTGGCTTACTTCTTCATTTAACGCAGTTTTTATATCTTTTTCGCTTATCTCATCTATATTTGTAGCTTCATAACCGTTAATGCTGGCTGATTCTTGACTTACGTTTTCATCATAAACAGCGTCATTTTGCAAAGGTGCTTCATCTGCTATAGCATTCTTGCTTGCATCTCCAAACTCATCATTATCAGACTCATTAACAAGCATTTCATTTGTTAAAACATCTGCTTCATCACTATGTTCTTCAAACTCATCTAAATTTTTTACTTCGCTATCATCTGTTATTTCATCTAAACTGCTAGTTGAACTCTCATCTATATGATCAGTATCAACGCTATTTTGGATCTCATCTATACTCTTATCTAAATTTTCAGTCTCTATAATATCGTCTGAGAATTCTTCTAAATCATTATCTAAATTTTCACTTTGTTTTTCTGTTTCGGTGCTATTTTGCTCTTCGTCTAAATTCTCACTCTCATCTATATTATCTATCTCTTTTAACGCTTCGTCTATACTTGTTATATCGCTTGATTGCTCGTCTAGATCCATATATTCATCTTCTTTTTCTGCTTTATCTATATCATCTATAGGCATATTATCGATCTCTTGTATCATACTACTAAGCTCATCAAGTTCATCGCTTTTTATCTCTGTGAGCTCTTCTTTTTCATCATTATCTAAATTCAAATTCTCACTTGATATGGTAGTGTCATCTTCCAAATTTGATTCATCATTCATCTTACTTATGGTGTCATTTTTTAAATTTGACTCATCATTAAAATTAGATATATTATCTATATTTGTCGTATCTTCGGTCTCTTTTATAGTATCTTCTAACTCATCTTGAGTTATCTCTTGAATGCTATCTTCTACTTCATAATCTTCTTCACTAGATGGTATGATCTCGTCATCTTGTGCGCTATCTTTTTGCTCATTATCAAAGTCTTGATCATTGGGGTTAGAAGCTAAATCATCTACAAATTCATTAGAGCTCATCTCTTTATCTATAGGCTGCTTATCTAAAATTTCATTATCATCTATATGATCAAAGTTATCAAGTAATTCATCATCTAAACTATTTGTATCAAGCAACTCATCATTTAAATGCTTACTAAAATCTATATCGTCTATATCTCTTAGCTCTCCAAATTCATTTCCAAGTTTTACATTATCTTCATCATCTATATCTTTTTTATGATTTTTTAAATTTAAATCATCTGTTTTATCACCCATATAAGGCAATGGTTTTTTTAGTATATTTTCTACGATATCAATAAAATCAGTTGGCAAAAACGGTTTTTCAAGTACATTTTTTCCCGATATATTTTCATAATTTCTAGGGACAAGATATAAAATATCTTTTGCGTATAAAGAGTAGTTACTATTTTCATCAAAAAGAGCGCTATCGCAAATAAGTAGATCATAATCCACGCCATTGATACTATCGGTATCTGCAACCTCTATAAACTCATAACCGAGTTTTGCAAGGCTGACATTTACTAGGCGCGACACTGCTGGATTATCATTGAGTAAAACAACTTTCATTATAGCTCCTTATGGAATCTTTTTTTCAATATTTTACGCTATTTTTCATTATTAATAGCTTTATTCAGAAAAATAAACTGGGCAAATCATTCAAAACCTGCATCATAAGAGATGTAAATAACTTAACCATAGCTGAAATAATAGCCATAATAACTACAAAAGCAATTGCGATTTTGATCGGAAAACCGACTACAAGAAGATTAAACTGAGGCATCGTTTTCATAAGCATTCCAAAAATAAGATCTGCTAATAATGATAGGGCCAATATAGGAAACGATATTATAAATCCGAATAAAAATAGATTTATCACGCCTTTTGCGGTGTATTTCACTATATTTTCATCAGGATAAAAACCGCCTAAGGGGATGAATTGCAGAGAATAAGCTATAAATTGCAGCACTATATGATGTCCATCAAAAAGTAAAAATGCTAATAATACGATAAAATTTAACATATTTGAGATGAGTGGCATATTAATTCCGCTTTGCGGATCGATCACGTTTGCCATAGAAAATCCCATAATCATAGAAATTTGTCCTCCAGCTAGCTGCAAAGCACCAAATACAAGCATCAAAAGCACTCCAGCGCACATACCAAACATCAACTCTGAAAATGTTTCTAAAATCAGATACTCTACACTCAAACTTTCAAGGCCGATTGGTGCGTGAGCAAGAGGAAATAAAAATATGGCAAACATAAACGAAAGAGCTGCTTTTATGATGACAGGAATTTGCATATGGTTAAAAAATGGGAAAAAAACCATAAGCGCACCGGTTCTTACGAGAAGCAAAAAAAATGTAACTACGTTATTTTGACCTAGATAATTTACAAATTCCATATCCAAACTTTTTGATTTATGATCGATATTTTACTTAAATTGGTCTAAATTTAATATTATTTTTAAGTCTAACTGCATTTTTTATATGGCTAGTATAGTTTAATAATATAAATTATTTTAATAATAATTTTATATATTCCTGATACAATATTATATTTTGAAATTCATAATCAGGATGTAAATAATGAAAAAATTCGCATTTTTTAGTATTTTAGCGGCGGCGGTTATATTTGCAAATGATGAATACAATGCGACATTACCACCTACTAAGATAGAAAGTAAGTCAGACGTCGATGAGCTAAAAGGTTATGTAGGCTACGATAGAGCTCAAGGTAGCAGAACAGACTTGCTATTAAAAGAGACGCCTCAAACCATAGATATATTAGATATCAGTAGAAATAAAAGCTATGGACAAAATGATCTTAGCTCGATCCTTGAAGGAACAGCAGGTATAGACACTACTTATGATATGAGGGCAGACAACATTTTTATCAGAGGGTTCAATGCAGACGCTGGAGATATCTATAGAGATGGTGTTAGAGATAGCGGACAAGTTAGAAGAAGCACGGCAAATATCGAGAGAATAGAGATATTAAAAGGGCCAAATTCCGTGTTATATGGAAGAGGTGCAGGTGGTGGAGTTATAAATATGGTAAGTAAAGTGGCAAATTTTAACTCTAAAAGCTTGGCCACAGTAGGCTATGGATCGTATGATAATAGATACTTTGGATTAGATATAAATCATGTATTTAATGAAAATTTTGCAGCTAGAGTGGTTGGCGATCTAAGAGATAGCAACTCTTATAGGGATTATATAGAAGAAAAAAGCAAAATGATATCGCCTAGTATTATCTACTATAAAGATAATTTCAGCCATCTTTTAGAATATACTTATGATTACGCAAAAAGAGTTCCAGACAGAGGACCGACCAAAGATGTGTATGAACAAATGGGTATAGACTACAAAAAAACTTTTGCTAGACAAGGAGATATTGTAGAAGATAAACTGCAAATGTATAGATCAAAGATGAATTATGATTTTAACGACAAAATATATATGGAATGGGTTTTGGCTTATAGAAAAGCTAATCAAAGCTTTGATCACTATTTTGGCGGCAGCTACGACCCAAAAACTAAACTTTTATCTCAAAGTTACGCTTGGCAAAATACGGATAATAGCACGCTTTTAAACTCAATCAGTGCAAATTTAGACTTTGATACATTTGGAAAAAGAAGTAAGCTACTTTTAGGCTATGACTTCCAAATAGAAAAAAGAGAGCCATTAATTGGTATAAAAAGAAATCAAAATATAGATCCATTTAGCTCACGAACAAGTTGGGGCAGGATAAACACTCCAGCAGCGAGTATCGATAACAAGCATAAAGCCACAAATCACGGAGTATTTGTTCAAGAGCTATTTTATATCACAGATAGTTTTAAATTTGCTTTAGGAGGTAGGTTAGATGAATACAAATTTAGTTCAAGAGATATCAAAAATAGAAGCAATGAGTATAAAGGAGATAATTTTAGTTATAATTATGGATTAGTTTATGATATAAATTCTCAACACACAGCTTACGCCGCTTATAATAAAAGTTTTTCTCCATATGGAGGCAACGGCTATGTTGGCATATCAACCACAACTGACCCAAAAGGATTTAATACAAAACCTGAAAACTCACAGCAATATGAAGTAGGTATAAAAAGCGACTGGTTAAATAACTCTATAAGCACAACTTTATCAACTTATCTGTTAGAACATTACAATATAAGATACAGACCAGACCCGGTAAATGATCCATTTACATACGCAATTAGAGGTAAAGAACAGTCTAAAGGTGTGGAGTTTAGTGCGATTGGTAAAGTATCTAATAATGTTTATATAAGAAGCTCGGTTGGCTTTATGAAAGCTAGAGTAAAAAAAGATAAACAAAATCCTTTAAACGAAGGTCGCCATCTAAGTGGAACAGGAGATTTTAATGCAAATGTATTTATCAGATACATACCTATCAAAGATCTATACGCAGAGATTGGCGCAGTGCATTCATCTAAAAAATTTTATTATAGTAGCAATGGAAAAGAGATAAATTTAGACGGTTTTACTAGATATGATGCTCTAGTTGGCTATAACTATAAAAATCTAAATTTAAGCTTTGCCGTGCAGAATTTATTTGATAAAAGATACTGGAGAAGTTCGGCAATGCCCGGCACACCTAGAAATTTTATGGCAAATATCTCTTATAAATTTTAGTTATTTTACTGATATATATGATATTTGATAAGTATTTCAATGCGAACAAACTCTATTTAATTTAAAGTCTTGCAACAAAAATATATCATCGCATCTGCTTGCAAGGCTTTCATCATGAGTTACTAATACCAAAGCCGCATTTTCATTTTTAACATAATCAAATATAACATTCATAACTTCGTTTGCCGTATTTTTATCCAAATTTCCAGTCGGCTCATCTGCAAATATGACGCGCGGTTTTTTGCTCATAACTCTTGCTATGCTAACTCGTTGCTGCTGTCCGCCGCTAAGTTCGCCGATTTTTTGGTTTATCACGTGGTTTATTTTTAACTTTTCTAAAAGCTCTGTGTCGATTTTATGTCCGCTTAAGATATTTGCAAGTTCGATATTTTCATAAGCATTAAAACCTTTAAAAAGATAGTGTGCTTGAAAAATTATCCCAAAATCAAGCCTTCTGATCTTTAAAAGTTCATTTTCATTTATATTATAAATTGATTTTCCATTATATATAACTTCGCCACTAGCAGGCTTTAAAAGTGTAGAAAGAATGTGTAAGATAGTAGATTTCCCGCTACCACTCACTCCTGTTATGGCTGTGGTAGTGGCGGGATTTATATCTAAATTTAAATCACTAAAAAGCGGATAGTCAAATTTATGGGATAAATTTACCGCTTTTAGCATTATTAAGCCATTTGAGCTGCTACTTCAGCTGCAAAGTCTTCTGTCTTTTTCTCTAAGCCCTCGCCTACTTCAAAGCGTACATAACTTACGATTTCGATGCTACCACCAAGTTTTTTTGCCTCTTCAGCAACAACTTGCTCGATAGTTTTTTTATCATCCATTACGTAAAATTGTCCTAAAAGAGTAAGGCGTTGGTCAAGTTGAGTATTATCTGCTATATATCTCTCGATTTGTCCTGGTAGAATTTTATCCCAGATAGCCTCAGGTTTGCCTTGTTTTTTAAGCTCTTCTTTTAAATGCTCAGTAACTTTTGCGATAATCTTATCGTTTAGTTGAGCACGACTTGCAAACTCAGGAATTTTATGAAGCGGTTTTTTAAGACGAACTAACTCTTCGTTTTCTTTTTCAAGCTCACCTTTAAGCGCTAAATACTCTTTTTCTACAAACTCAGCGTCAAACTCTTTGTAGCTTATAACTTGAGGCTTCATAGCAGCAGCGTGCATACAAAGATTTCTTAGAAATTCATGAATTTTACTAGCTGTTGCTTCAGAGTCGCAAGCTGCGCCTATCAAAACACCAACACGGCTATTTGAGTGTATATATCCTGCAACAACGCCGTTTGTTCCAGCTTTTACGGTTTCAAATCTTCTTACAACCAAATTCTCGCCGATAGTCGCGATCTGGCTTTGGAAATACTCTTCAAATTTAACACCATTAATTGGACTTTCTTTTAACTCTTCAACTGTGTTTATAGAGTTGCTTTGAACATGAACTGTTGTGTTTTTAACTAGATCGATAAAAGTTGCGTTTTTAGCTACGAAATCTGTTTCTGAGTTGATCTCTGTTATAGTTGCGATTTTATTATCACTGCTTACAACTACGCTTACAAGTCCTTCACTCGCTAAACGATCAGCTTTTTTAGCTGCTTTGCCTAGCCCTTTTTCTCTTAGTATATCAACTGCTTTTTGCATATCTCCATCTGATTCTTGAAGAGCTTTTTTGCAGTCCATCATACCAGCTCCAGTACTTTCACGGAGCTCTTTTACCATACTTGCGCTTATCTCCATTATTGCTCCTCAAAATCAGCTTCACTCATAGCCTCAGCTACGACTTCGTCTTTTTCTTCTTGGCTTACTGGCTCTATTTGTTCTACTTCATCTTGATCTCTTAAAGCTTTTCCTTCATTGATAGCTTCAGCCATCTCTTGACAAAATAGTTGAACGCTTCTTATAGCATCGTCATTTCCAGGTATTGGGAAGTCGATGGTGTCTGGATCGCAGTTTGTATCGATAGGAGCAACAACTGGCATTCTTAGTTTGTTTGCTTCAGCAACTGCGATTTTTTCTTTTACGGTGTCGATTATAAACATCATATCAGGTAGGCTTTTCATATTTCTGATACCGCCAAGAGTTGCTACAAGCTTCTCTTTTTTGCGTCTTAACATCAAAGCTTCTTTTTTAGTAAGTAAATTTATAGAGCCATCTTCTTCCATAGCTTCTATAACTTCAAGTTTTCTTATTGATTGTTTTATAGTTCCAAAATTTGTCATCATACCGCCGAGCCATCTGTGATTTACATATGGCATTCCGCATTTTTCAGCGTACTCTTTTATAGCAACACCAGCTTGTTTTTTAGTTCCTACGAACAATACAGTTTTGCCCTCAGCTGCAGCGTCTCTAACAATGTTATATGTGTATCTAAAGTATCTGATAGTTTTTTGTAAGTCTATTATATAGATACCTTTTCTCTCACCAAAAATGAACTTTTTCATCTTTGGATTCCAACGTCTTGTTTGGTGACCAAAATGCACACCACACTCTAGTAAATCTCTCATAGTAACCATGAGTTTCTCCTTGAAAAATATTTTAGTTTCTTCCTCTGTGCTCCTTAATGCCAAAATAGCACAACTAAATAAGGATTAGCACATGTGAAATGAAGCTCGTATTTTACCTAAATCAAGCTTATTATTTCATAAAAATTAGTTTAAATTTAGAGTTACTTACTCAGTTGAGAGTTATCTCTTATCTCTTCTAAAGCAGTAAAAATTTCAGCTATTTTTTCTAAATTTGACTCGTCGATGACAATCTCTCTTGGAGCAAATAAAATCTCTAAAATCCGCATATTTGCAGTAAAATCCACGCTAAATTTTTTCGCATTTAAAGATATATTGTATAGCTCTAAATCCTCTTGTTTAAACTCTTTATAAGCTCCATTCATAATTTATCCTTTAGCATTATAAATCCGCAAAATCTTCCAGTCACGCCGTCTCTTCTATATGAAAAAAATCTCTCGTCGCAATGCGTGCAAATATCGCTAAATTCGTAATCTCTTACGCCTAAACTATCAAGCTCATATTTTAAAGCTGCATTCATATCAAATTTAACTCCATTTTTAAATTTGTTAAACTCTCCTAGATCTAAATTTCTTATGTCATAACATTTTCCGCTTATATTCGCACCGACTACTACTTTTAAATTTATAGCTTTTGATCCCATTTTTTTGATCGTTTTTGTAACTATTTGAAGGGTTACTCCAGCACGTCCTGCGTGGATAGCGGCTATTTTACCTTGAGCCTTATCGTATATCAGCACAGGCGAACAATCAGCCACCAAAACGCATAATGCTACATTTTTTAGACTAGTGATAATGGCGTCGCAAGAAGGAATTTCATCATCTAAACTAAATATTTCAAAAATCTCATCGCAGTGAATTTGATCCATAAAAAGCAGCTTTTTCGCGCCGATGTTGCGCCTTAGAATTTCTCTATTTTCAAACACATTTTGTTTATCATCGCCAACGTGAGTAGCTAAATTTAAGCTTTCATAAACACCGTTTGAAACACCGCCTTTTTTCGTGCTAAATCCGGCTAAAACGTCATTATTTTCAATACAAACTAGCATAAAAATCCGCCTCTTCCCACGAAAGATCACCGTTGTTTTTTTTATTTTTCATAGATAAAATTCTATCTGTATAACGAGCCAAAAGGTCGGTTTCTACATTTACTCGTCTGCCTACTTTAAACTCGCCAAAAAGAGTATCTTTTAAACTAATCGGAATAATTGTAAGCCTTATAACGTTTTGTAAAACTTCATTTATCGTAAGACTCACGCCTTCAACTGCGATACTGCCTTTGTTTGCGACTAAATGCATCACGTCTTTTGGAAGCTTTACAAAAAAATCAGTCCCACTTGGTAGATTTTTGATGCTTGTTATCTCACCTACAGCATCAATATGACCTTGCAGCAAATGCCCGTCTATTCTATCGCCTATCTTCATCGCAGGTTCCATATGAACTTTATCTTTATAATTTTCCAATGCTAAAACTTTTGAACTTTCACTGCTAAGCTCAACACTAAAGCCATCATTTTGCAGACTAACTACGCTAAGACAAGCTCCATTTATCGCTATGCTATCGCCTAAGTTCGGTTTAAATTTAGCTTCTAAATTCAAAAATTTACCATCAAAACTTTTAACTTTTGCAATTTCTCTTATCAGCCCGTTAAACATTATCTTATCCTAAATTTAATGTAGCAATTATACGAAATTTATACTTTTTTTACTCTAAATTTGATACAATCCCTGACTCCAACAAATAACAAGGTTTGAAATTATGAATTATGATGTGATAGTCGTAGGCGGTGGTCATGCCGGTATAGAAGCTTCATTAGCCGCTGCAAGAATGGGCGCTAAAACCATGCTTATAACCATACTTGCAGAGCAAATAGGAGCAGCAAGTTGCAACCCTGCTATAGGCGGTCTTGCAAAAGGTCACTTAGTAAAAGAGATAGACGCTCTTGGGGGACAAATGGCTCTTACTACTGATGCTTGCGGGATTCAATTTCGTCTTTTAAATGAGAGCAAAGGTCCAGCAGTACGTGGAAGCAGAGCTCAAATCGATATGGATAGATACAGAGTTTATATGCGAAATTTACTTTTAAATACTCCAAATTTAGAAGTCACGCAAGAGATAGCCACTGAAATTTTAACAGAAAATGGAACAATAACAGGCGTAAAAACTCACTTAGATAACAAATACAAAACACAAAAACTCATCATCACCACAGGAACATTTTTAAACGGACTTATCCACGTAGGATTTAGCAAACTTGAAGCTGGACGCGTAGGAGAACTAAGCAGTAAAAATCTCTCAAGCTCATTAAAAAGCTTAAATTTAGAAATGGGCAGATTAAAAACTGGTACTTGTCCTAGAGTGCTTGCTAGCAGCATAGACTTCAGCGTTTTAGAGGTTCAAGAAGGCGACGCAAATCCAGCCCAGTTTAGCTTCCGTACAAAAGATTTTAATCCAACTCAACTACCTTGTTATATAGCCTATACAAATGAAACCACTCACGATATCATAAGATCAAATTTTGATAGAGCTCCACTATTTACAGGTCAGATAGAAGGGATCGGTCCTAGGTATTGTCCTAGTATAGAAGACAAGATAAACCGTTTTGGAGATAGAGATCGTCATCATCTTTTCATCGAGCCTCAGACGCTAGAAGCTACGGAGTACTATATAAACGGTTTTTCGACAAGTTTGCCATACGACGCTCAAGTAGATATGCTACACTCTGTTAAAGGCTTTGAAAATGCTAAAATAGTTCGCCACGGATACGCTATAGAGTATGATTACGTTGAACCTACAGAGCTTAAACATAGTTTGGAAACAAAAAAAATAAGCGGTCTTTATCTAGCAGGTCAGATAAATGGAACAACTGGATACGAAGAAGCCGCAGCTCAAGGGCTGATGGCAGGTATAAATGCTACTCTAAGCTTGCAAGGAAAAGAGCCGCTGGTATTGCGCCGTGATGAGAGCTATATAGGAGTTCTTATCGATGATTTAGTCACAAAAGGTACAAAAGAGCCTTATAGAATGTTTACGTCCAGAGCTGAGTATAGATTACTTTTACGTGAAGATAATGCGAATTTGCGTCTTAGCGAGTATGGTTACAATGTTGGATTGCTACCAGAAGAAACTTTTAAAGAGATGCTAAATTTGCGTTCAAATTTAGAAAAAGGTATGGAGATCTTGCTCACAAAAGAGCTAAGTCCTACAAAAGAAAATTTAGCATTTTTAGTAAATTTAAATGAAGATGGCATCAACGAAAAAATGCCATTACAAAAGATAGTCGCGCGAAAAACATTTACCATAGAAAAGTTAAAAAAATTAGACGACTTTTTTACAAATTTAGATGAAAATAGTCTAAATCAAATTCTAACTGGAGCAAAATACTATCATTATGTAGCTCAACAACAAATAGAAGTTGAAAAAATGAAAGGACTTTTAGATGTTAAAATTCCTAAAAGTCTTGAGTTTAAAAGTATAAGCGGACTAAGCAACGAAGTCGTCGAAAAACTAAATAAATTTGCTCCGCCTACGCTAGCGGCGGCTTCAAACATCAGCGGTATAACCCCAGCAGCTATAGATATTTTGCATATTGCTATAAAATATCATTGCAAAAAGCAAAGTAAGTGATAAACGCTTTTATCTTGGGCTTTTACTGATTTTACATATTTATAGGCACTCAAAACGCCTTTGTGCTAAGACAAGGTATCAAATTTGCTTTTATTTTAGATAAAACGGATTGCAAACCATTTTTATATGTAGTTTTGTTAAAAACTAAGTTTTTAACCAGTTTATAGTAATCCGCAAGCTCAAACTTTTTTGTAGTTCTTTTACAAACTTAGAATTTATACGAGTTTAACGAATTATAACATAAATGTAATTTGAGTTCATCACGGGCGTTATTATGATGATCTTAGCTTTTACATTTTTGTTTTCATAAAGATATCAAAAAATTTAAATAAAATTAGTATGCAATGAATTTGCTCATATATATAAAATTTAAATAAGCAGATTAAATAAATTTTTAATTTTAAAATGATAAAATTACAAGTTGTCAAGTGGTTTTAGCTTCTTTAATTTAGCAAACTATCATGCTAAATAAAAACTTAAATTTAAGCTCTCCACTTACTCATCAAATATTTTTAAATTTGATTAACATAACATAATAAATCAAATTGAAAGGAAAGAAATGTCTGTAGACAAGCAAGAAAGACGAGATTTCATCGGCATGGCATTTGGCGCTGTTGCTGCAGTAGGCGGTGTCTTTGCTCTTGTTGGTATGAAAAAGACTTGGGATCCGCTTCCTAGCGTAAAAGCAGCTGGATTTACAACCGTAGATCTAAGCCCTATGCAAGCCGGAGAGTTTCGTCAAGTCGAGTGGCGAAAAAAACCAATTTTCATCATCAAAAAAGATGCACAAATGAAAGCAAATCCAAATAGAGACGTAGTTATCGGAAATGATAAATATATGGTAGCTATCGGACTTTGCACACACCTTGGCTGTATCCCTAGCTGGTCAGCCAGTCAAAATATGTTTAAATGCGCATGTCACGGAGGTGAATTTGACGCAAGCGGAGTTAATACTTTTGGACCGCCACCTCGTCCGTTAGATATCCCGCCATTTAAAATAGACGGCACAAAACTTGTTTTAGGCGAAGAAGGCCCTGAATACAAGAAACTTGTCGGTATAGCGTAAGGGGGATAAAATGGCACATATTACAAAAGCTACAAGCGTTCGTGATTGGTTTGATCAAAGAATCGCAATTACAAAATTATGGAATGTTCTTGCTGGTCAGTATTGGATTCCAAAAAATATAAACTTTCTTTGGGCTATGGGTGTTATACTTACAGTACTATTTACTATATTATTTATAACTGGTCTTTTGCTAGTTATGTACTACAAACCAGATGCAAATTTAGCATTTGATAGCGTAAATTACACTATTATGAAAGAAGTAGAGTACGGTTGGCTATGGCGTCATATGCACGCAGTTGCGGCTTCGGTTATATTTTTGATACTTTATATCCACGCATTTGTTGGAATTTATTATGGTTCATACAAAAAAGGTCGTGAGATGATATGGATAAGCGGAATGCTTCTTTTCCTTATATTCTCAGCTGAAGCATTTAGCGGATATATGCTACCTTGGGGACAAATGAGTTACTGGGCGGCGCAAGTTATCACTCAGCTATTTGGCGGTATTCCAGTCATTGGAGATGCTGTTGTAGAATGGATAAGAGGAGATTACGCAGTTAGCGATCCTACTCTTACTAGATTTTTTATGCTTCACGTATGTTTGCTTCCTATAGTCATCGTAATGGTCATAGCTATCCACTTTTATACTTTAAGAATACCTCACGTAAATAACTTAGAAGGTGAAGAGATAGATTTTGAGCTTGAAGCAGAAAAATATCTAAACGGAAATAAAAAAGAGTCAAAAGTTATAGCATTTTGGCCGGATTTTTTAAGTAAAGATTTTATGTATATATCATTTTTTATGATATTCTTTTTCTATTTAGTAAGCTTCCACTTCGGCTTTGCTATGGATCCTATAAATTTTGATCCGGCAAATGCTGCAAAAACTCCGCCTCATATATATCCTGAGTGGTATTTCTTATGGCAATATGAGATTTTGCGTGGATTTTTCTTTGATATCGGACCTTTAAAAGCTGCTGATATAGGATTGCTTGCGTTTGCGTTTGCTGGTATTTCGCTATTTTTTATGCCTCTTTATGATAGAAGCGATGTTGTTGCTCCTGCACACAAAAGAAAAGGCTTTTTTATATGGTTTTGGCTACTAATAATCAACCTAATAATCCTAACAGTATATGGAAAACTTCCTCCAACAGGATTTAATGCTTGGGTAGGATTTTTCTCTTCTATATCATATTTACTACTGCTTTTAGTAGTGCTTCCTATTGTTACTATTATGGAAAGAAAGGGGAATAAATGAAAGAGTTAAAGGCGTTTATTGTAGTAGTTATAGTCACTGGCGTAATCTACTGGGGAGTTGAGCCTTATGCACATTCAGTTATGAACCCTCACGTAGAACCTGCAAATTTTGACTTTGCTGCTGAAGATATAGGGTTAGCAAAAGTTAATGTTGCTAAAGCTGAAGCTGCACTAGAAGCTACAAAATCAAGAAATAATCCAGAAGCCATAGAATCAGCACAAAAAGTACTAGACTCTGCTAAAGCAAATTTAGAAAAATACAGTAACTTCTGGGAAGATATAAACTCTATTGATCTAGCAAAAGGTAGTGCTAAAACAGGAGAAGAATTAGTCGCTTCTGCTGGATGTAGCGCATGTCATGGGATAAAATCTGCAAATATACCAGCCCCTATGGATAGCAAAACAGCTAGTGAGAGCTTTGGAGTAGCGCCTCCAGATCTTAGCGATATAGGATATTTATATGATGGAAAATTTCTAGCCGCACTTATAAAAGATCCAGTATTAGCACTTAAACTAAGCCATAAATTTAGTGATGAGCAACCATTTCCTATGACTGCATTTATGGGTGCTGGTGGCGATCTAAATCAAGAAGTGGCTGACCTTGTAGCTTACTTTAAAAGTATAGCTCCAAAAGAGATGAGCGATAGAGATGTATTTGTAAATGCTTGTGCAAGATGTCATGATATGAAATATACAGATATATTTGCAAATGGTAATAAACAAAGCATTAAAACATATTTAGGTACAACGCCTCCTGATCTTTCTATGTATATAAGATCAAGAAGTGTGGATTATCTAAATAACTTTATCAACGACACTCAAAAGATGCTACCTGGCACTTCAATGCCTCGTGTAGGACTAAATAAAGAAGCTCAACAACAAATTTTAGCGTATATGAGCGAAGCCGGAGATAGCAAAAAAGCAGAACGCGAAAGTACAGGTATATATATAATGATATATTTCTTGATACTAGGTGGATTTGCTCTACTTTGGAAAAAGAAAATTTGGTCTAAACTTCATTAATAATTTTGCCCTTTTATGGGCAAAATTTACTCTCAAATTTAAAACGAACAAAACTAAATTTATTTAATTTATAAATTTAAAATATAAAAATCAATCACTCATACCTCTTACGCAATACCCAAATCCAAGATGGTTCTTATCTCCTATTGAGTATTTCATAGCAGCTTTTGAAAGCTCGCCGGCACTTTTGTTTTGAGAAAAATATATCTTCATTTTATGAGAAAAAACAGTATGTTTTTCGTGTTCAAAAACAAGAGGTTTATTTGATAAAATTTCTATCGATAATATATCATTTAAATTAGCGGTTATACTTTTTGACTCAAAATACTTTAACTTTTTAACTAGATCATTGATGCAAAGAGTTTTAAGAGTATCTAAATTTGAGTTTTTCATAGTCCAAAACTGGTTTTCTAAATTTGAAAATGCAAAAACCGCGGGACTAGCTGTATAAATACTATTTATATAAGACAATCTATTTATAAACTGTTTTTCTATATCTATGAGAGTAAAACCGCTATTTATATTTTTTGTAAGCGCTTGTTTTATATAGTTTGCAACGCTATCTGAATTACATTTTATATTTAAATTATACAAATCCCCGACTTCATAAAGCTTTGTTTTAAATTTTAAAGGATATAAAAAACCAAAACTATACGGATTTATCTCTCCATCATAAGTGAATTCTGAAATCTCATCATTATTTAAAAGAAGTAAATTAACATTATTAAATAAAAAATCCGGCATTTTTCTTAGATGAAAACCGCTCTTAAGCTGCAGTAAAATTTTTAACACAATCATCATAAATCCTTTATGATTTTTTACATAGTAGCAGATAATCGCGAAAAAAGAGTGGTTATTTATAATAAAAGTTATAATATAGTAATAAAATGTGTATTTACGTAACTAATGAAATTTAAATTTATAAATTGCTACTCCCATATATTCATATTTTATGCGATATAAATAAAATTATATATTAAAAACCATAAATTTTTAAGTTTAATTTCAATTATTCTATGTATAGATGCAATATGCATTTATACATAGTGCTTTTTATAAATTTGGTTGTATATATCTGATGTTTTGGCATTATCGCACTGATATTGTCTTTTTAATATGCTTAAAACTCATAATCTTTGCAGTTCATTTTACTGATAAAATTATGCATACTCACAAAATACCTTGACAAAAAAGCAAAAAAATTATATAATAACGGCTCATTTTGGGGTTGGGGTATAGCCAAGCGGTAAGGCAACTGGTTTTGGTCCAGTCATTCAGAGGTTCGAATCCTCTTACCCCATCCAACTTCTATTTGTCGCGAGATAGAGCAGTGGTAGCTCGTCGGGCTCATAACCCGAAGGTCGGAGGTTCAAGTCCTTCTCTCGCAACCAAAAATCCATAAAATAGTTATTTGAAATACTATATAATCGAAAAAATAAAAGACCAACTTTGTACAAATTTCTAATAAATAATTTTCAAAAAACAATGAAATAAATCCAAAATTAAAAGAACTTAATGAATATGGATTTTTTAAAAAAATAAAAAATAGTTTGATTTTAAATGCAAATTTATACCTTACAAAACCCATATAAAATCTCTTAAAACATATCCAGCTTTAATACTACTACACTTATTAGCAAACGCATTATATATTCCATTTTGCACAAACTAATTTAGTTTATCTTATTTAAAATAATTTATTTAGATGTTTTTAAATTCTATTTGAGTAAATAGATACTACAATTATCCTATCAAAGCAAAAAAGGAGAAAAAAATGAAAAAATTAACAGATAAAGAGTTGTGTAAAATAACTAAAATTCCATATGGCACTATAGCGAGTTGGAAAAGATCTGGTGGCTACACAAAAGATATATATCTTTTTTTTTTAAAAATTTAGACCCAGACTTCTTAATAGAGAATTTCGGATCTAAAACACCAATAATTCCTTTATGGAATAAGGAAGTAGTAGATATAATAGGAGTTGCACCTGGAACTATCTACGGCTGGAAAAATGGGAAAGGGCATAGAAAAAAGCTATACGATTTTATAACTAAATTTACTGCAAAAGAGATTTTAGATGTCTGTGCAAAAGAAAAAGATAGCGTGAGTGATAAAACGCTCTCTGAAACAACCAAAATTCCATACCCAACGCTGCAAGGCTGGAAGAGGAGAAAAGATAGGCAAGTTTTATATAAACTTCTAAAAAGCTTTACGCCAGATGAGCTATCTTCGTTTTTTAGTTAGATTTTAGTTAGATTTTAGTTAGAGCAGCTTTATGTTTTCTGCTCTAAAAATCCCTAAAAACCTACCTATAATATCCTTTAAATTTTGTTTTGTTTTTTAGCTTTATTACCAAATAAAGCAACATAGTCGAGTTAATCAGTCCTAAAACTGCATTTAAAAACTCCATTTTTACTCCTTTATGATATAATTTAAAAAGTAAAACGATGATATAGGGGCTTTCGCCCCCTTAGCTATTCTTTCTTTTTTAAAAGAATAAATGCTAAAACTATGTTGATTATCGCGGTCGCAAGTTGGATAATCGCCGTTATAGTTTCCATCGTTTTACCTATCATCATCAAGCCTTCCTGATATGATCAGGAGTTCAGGTCCACAACCAAAAATCCATAAAATCATTATTTGATCATTGATCTTATCTATATCACTCAGTACAAATTTCTAGAATTTGAGATAAATTTTATAAAATTTACAAAACTATTGAAGCTTTAATTTTAAAGGTATAGTTTAGTCTGAATTATTTTAAGATTATTAGAACCAAAAGATATAGTGGCTCCGGATGCTGGATTCGAACCAGCGACCAATCGGTTAACAGCCGACTACTCTACCGCTGAGCTAATCCGGAATAAAAATGTATTATTAAAAAAGAACTGAAATTATATCTAAAAGTTCTGTTTTTGTCAATAAAAAACACTAAATTTGACTTAGCAAACTTAAAAATTTATATTTTTGAGCTAAAAAACCAAAACTTTACAAACAGTATAAATTTAAAATTATTAAAAATGCACAATGCAAAAACCGAAATTTATGCTAAAAAGTCTCTACTTAGTTTTATAAAAAGCCGATCCAGCTAAATCAAACTCTTTTATCTCTCCATTTTTAAGTAGTTGTTGTAATCCAAGCTTTGAGTTTTGAGTGAAATTATTTTCTATATCAAATTTGCTTTGAGGACGAAGTTTTAAAAGCTTTCTTAGCTCATCAAGACTAAAATCCAGCTTATTAACAAGTCCTTTTCTACTAGCAAGAGCGATAGGTGCAGAAGTTATAAGGCTGGACAACTCGTGCAAAATAGCGTTACTAACGCCTTTTACGTCATGAGCGGGCGGTCTGTCTATAGTGCTGATATCGACTCTATCAGGACGGATAATTTTAAACGCTTCATTTAAAGCTAAAAACTCATCTTTAGTATCATTAAAACCTTCTACCACGAGTACTTCCATGACAAGTTTTCCTAGAAAAACTTTTCTAAATTCAGACATTTTTGATATTAAATTTGAAATATCTATCTTTTCTATACCTCTGTCGATACGGCGAAAAGTACGCTGCACAGCACTATCAAGACTTAATTTCACGATATCCAAATCCAAAATAGCTTCAAATTTATCCTTATCTAAAACAGCTGTCCCGTTACTTAAAATAAGCGATTTTTGAGTATATTTTACTCTATTTATCTGCTCTACCAACTCTTTTAAATTTGGATATAAACTAGGCTCACCATTTGCGGTTAAAGTTACTACTTCTACATTTTTAAACTCGCTTAAAGCTTCTTTTAACTCAGCGATTATCTCTTTTACTGAAGGCGGATTTTCTATCTTTGTAACTGCCTTAGCTCGTTCTAATTCACAATAAAGGCAGTCAAAATTACAGCATTTTTTATCCGGACTAAGGTCGATACCAAGAGAGCTACCAAAGCGTCTGCTGCTTACTGGACCAAATATATATTTATAAGATTTTTTATCGTAGCTCATCTGCAGTATTTTGCTGATTTTTCCTGAACGGATTTTATAAAATATTTTGCATTTTCAACAGGTACATCTGGAAGTATCCCATGACCAAGATTGAAAATATGCCTACGACCTCTCATAATGCTTAAAATTTCATCGACTCCCTCATCTATCGCATCTTTACTATAAAGCCTTGTAGGCTCCATATTTCCTTGCAGTACGTAACGAGATCCTAAAGTATCTTTAGCCATTTTAAGCGGAGTACTCCAATCCACTCCAAACACGTCAAACTTACCATTAATCTTACCCAAAAATCCACTTATACCTTTTGGAAATACGATAACTGGTACATCAGGATACTGAGATTTTATATAATCAACTAGTTCATTTATATAGCTAAAACCAAACTCAAGATATGCGTTTTGCTCAAGTGCGCTAGCCCAACTATCAAATATCTGAACCGCATCCACTCCAGCTTTTATCTGCTCTTCTAAATAAAGTTTTAGCGCATTTGTAACTTTACGAAGTATGGCGTGCAGAAATTGAGGATTATCATAAAGCATTTTTTTGCTGATGTTATACGTTTTTGTACTGCCGCCCTCTATCATATATGTAGCTATCGTCCAAGGAGCTCCGCAAAATCCGATAAGAGCTTTGTCTGAGCTTAATTTTTCTCGAGTAAGTTTTATAGTATCATAAACATAACTTAAATTTTTCACTGCCTTTTCGACGCTAAGCTTATCTAAATTATCCATTGATAAAATAGGATTTTCAAAAACCGGACCTTCACCTTTTACAAATTTAAGCTCCATTCCCATTTCAAGAGGCACTACTAGAATATCGCTAAACATTATAGCAGCATCAACACCTAAGATATCAACTGGCTGCAAAGTCACTTCACTTGCTTTTTTATAATCTTTACAAAGAGATAGAAAATCGCCTGCAGCACCTCTAACAGCCATATATTCAGGTAGATATCTTCCTGCTTGACGCATCATCCAAATAGGCGTATAAGGCGTAGGCTTACCAAAACATGCATCTATAAAAATCATATATTATCCTTTATAAAAATTTAATGGCTTGAACTTTTATGTAAAAAATATAGCCCAAGACATAAAGCCAAAATAGAAACCGCTAGATAAACCATCTCAAGCGGAGCTGAAAATTTAGCGTGAAGCACTCTTTGAAAAAAATTTACGACTAAAACCATAACTATAACTTTACCGATCTTATCTTTTAACTGATCTAAACTATGCACTTCTAAAACTCTGGCTTGTTTTGAGTTTTTTATACTATCTATTTCGCTGATGAAAAGTTCATAAATTCCAAAACTAAATATAAAAAATACTAGCGCCATCAAATACAAATCAATCGCACCTATAATAAGACCGACCGCGTCACTATGCAAATCTATGCTGTGATCACCTAAAATAAGGTATTGCCACGCATAAATTATAACTTTTATAATATCATAACTAGCCACTATAAACATAACAAATGAACCGATTAATCCAAAGATAACAGGCAAAATAGTCACGTAACGCGACTTCCAAAGCATCATTTCAAAAAATTTTTCAAACATTAAAAACCCTAATATAAATTTAAAAAATAATTATATGGAAATAGATTAAATATTAAATTTAATCTATTTTTTAGCTAATGGTTTAATTCTTGTATTTGACACCATTTTTGAGCTATTCTCACTGCGTTTGTAGCTGCGCCGACACGTATCTGATCAGCAACACACCAAAGATGAAGTATATCATCTCTATAGTTATCTTTTCTGATCCTACCTACATATGTTTCATTTGTATCACTAGCTAGGATCGGCATTGGATAAAGATTATTTGCTGGATCATCTTGAATTACTATGCTAGGAGCATTTTTTAGAACATTTAAGGCTTTTTCTACGCTGATATCTGTTTTAAATTTGATAGTTATGCTCTCGCTATGACTTCTAAGTACTGGGACACGAACACAAGTTGCGCTTACTTCTATATTTTTATGCAATATCTTTTGTGTTTCATTGACCATTTTCATCTCTTCTTTTGTATAGTCATTGTCCAAAAATACATCAATATGCGGTATAACGTTTAATGCTATTTGATGTTTAAATGCACTTGGTTCGCACTCATCTAGCTTAAATTCAAAAAACTTCTGCATTTGAAGAATCAGCTCTTCCATACCTTTTTTTCCAGCTCCGCTTGTAGCTTGATATGTACTTACATCGACTCTTTCTATGCCAAATAGATCATCAAGAGGTTTTAAAACTTGTACCATTTGTATAGTAGAGCAGTTTGGATTTGCTATTATGCCTTTGTTTGTCCATAAATTTATATCTTCTGGGTTGCATTCTGGGACTACTAAAGGCACGTCTGGATCCATTCTAAAATGGCTTGTATTATCTATAACAACAGCGCCGCTTGCAGCTGCTAAAGGCGCAAAATGAGCAGATATACTTCCTCCTGCACTAAAAAATGCTATATCAATCTCATTTTCTTCAAAAACGCTGTCAGTAAGCTGAACTATTTCATAGCCTTTGCCTCTGAATTCTGCGATATTTCCAGCACTCCTGCTACTAGCTAAAGGAAGTAAATTCCCAACAGGAAAATCAACCTCTTCAAGCACTCTAAATATTTCTTCTCCAACAGCACCAGTCGCACCGACTACTGCTACGCTATACTTTTTCATTTTAAGCCTTAATCTGAAATTTAGGCTATTATTTTAACAAATATTTACTTTAAATTCAGTAAAATTATTTTTTTGCGTATATAAATAGATCGTCTTTTGATATATTTGTTTGTTCGCTTAGTATAGCAGCTCTTTCAACTATACTGATAAGCTCTCTTATATTTCCTGGATAATCATAACTCAAAAGCTCACTCATAGCTTCATCGCTAAATGACTTTTTACCTAATTCATAACCGTCGCAAACTCTTTGCAAAACAGTGTTTGCTATACCTAAAATTTCATCTTTTCTTTCACGAAGTGGAGGCACAAAAAGCGGAACTGTGTTTAACCTATAAAAAAGATCCTCTCTAAACTCGCCTTCTTTTACTTTTTTTTCTAAATTTGCATTTGTCGCAGATATGATTCGAACGTCGATTTTAATAGGCTTACTAGCTCCTACTCGCACGATTTCACGCTCTTGGATAGCTCTTAATAGTTTTGGCTGCAAATTTAGCGGCATTTCACCGATTTCATCTAAAAAAAGTGTTCCTCCATTTGCTAACTCAAATAGTCCTTTTTTAGTAGCGGTTGCGTCGGTAAATGCGCCTTTTTCATAACCGTACAGCTCACTTTCAAGAAGATTTTCAGGGATGGCTGCCATATTTATAGCCATAAAAGGTTCGTTTTTTCGTTTTGAGTTTTCATGAATAAATTTAGAAAATAGCTCTTTGCCAACGCCGCTTTCTCCCATTATCATAACGCTTACATCTGTTATTGCCGCTCTTTTGGCTATATTTAATGCTCTTTGTAAATTTGGAGACGTTGATAAAAAACTACCATCTTGAATGTTAGAAGAAGTTTGTTTTATGAGCTGTTTTGAGCTTAATGTTTTTGTTCTTTTTATAGCAGTTACTAAAGTTTCTACATCAAAAGGCTTTGTAAGAAAATCCTTGACTCCTAGCCTAACGCTCTGTATAGCTCTACTTAAAGTCGCGTTTCCAGTCATTATAATGACATCGAATTTACCACCAAGCTCTTTTATGAACTCAAGCCCATCAAGTCCTGGCATATTGATATCAGTTACTATGATATCGGTATTATCTTCAAGTTTTTTCAGTGCTTCAGTCGCGCTTTTATAACTTTTTATATTGAACTCGTCATAGTCGCCAAGTGCGATTTCCAAGGATTTTCTCATATTTATATCATCTTCGACAATTACAACATTCATTATCTCACCTATT
Source organism: Campylobacter fetus subsp. testudinum 03-427 (assembly GCA_000495505.1). Taxonomy (NCBI): domain Bacteria; kingdom Pseudomonadati; phylum Campylobacterota; class Epsilonproteobacteria; order Campylobacterales; family Campylobacteraceae; genus Campylobacter; species Campylobacter fetus. The sequence goes on from CP006833.1 coordinate 1,445,899, forward strand.
TATTTTGCTTATTGTAGCACCAAGAGGCTTAAATTCCACTATAAATCGCACCGGCACAAGCGTTACGCTAGTTTTTAAATTTGCTGTATTTCCTTTAAATTTGGAGTTATCTTTTAACAAAACTTTTTGATCTATAAAACATTCAAAAAGCTGCTCTTGATGACGTTTGAGATAATCTAAAGTAGTTTCATTTTTAAATTTAGAAGATTGTATATCGCATATTTTGCTACCTTTTTCTTTACTAAGAACCATAGCTTTTGAAATGGATATATTTTGGTATTTTATAAGGCTGTTTGATGATGAGTATTTAGCCCAAAAGATGAACTCCTCACCACCAAACAAAAGTGTAGAAATAACTAGTAAGCAAAAAGCTCTTGCCACTTGTCTTTATCTATCTTAAGTTCCATCTCAACACGGAAAAGTCCGTCTTTGAAATCTTGATTTATAATAGCAGCATTTTTGATAAGACCAGTCACTCTTGTTTCTATAACAGAGTCTCTTAGCATAGCATCTTTTACAGTATCTTTAGCGTTTATCTTAACTCCATAAAGCTTACTTGCAAGCTGTCTATAAGCATCTGCTATTGCTGAGCGTTTAGCAAGAGCTCTAGCTTGAGCTGGACTAACTGTATCTATAGGAGGAATTCCCTCGCCGACTGCTGAAAAAATAGCCTCTGGATTTATCTCCATACCAGCTAACATTTTATCGTTTTTGATTATTTCTCTTAGGTCGTCTTTATCTACTTTTTGAACCACAACATCTTGTGTTTTAGGCTCTGGAGTAAATGCGGCGCAACCTACGAAAACACCAGCTACTAATAATGCAAAAATTAATGATTTCATATTTATTACCTTAAATTTAAATTACGTATTCTAAGCAAAACTTATTCCACATCTTGTTCTACAGTATCATCTGCAACAATATCGTCATCATCGCTCTCTTCTTTAGGGCATCTTGCTATACTTACGACCTCATCGCCTTCTACATTTACGACTATAACGCCGCTTGTATTGCGCCCTGCTTTTCTGATACTTTGCATATCTACTCTTATCATCTTACCGCTTGATGTTAGCGCCATAAGATCCATCTCTTCATCTACCATTACAACACCTACAAGATCTTTTGTTTTTGGAGTTAGTTTCATACAAATGACACCCTTACCTCCACGACTTTGCAAGCGGTATTCATCAGCTGTTGTACGTTTTCCTATACCTTTTTGACTCACACTTAAAATTTCTTGAGAGTCATTTTCTATAACGACTGCTCCAACAACTTCATCTAAATTCTCTTTAAATCTTATAGCAGTTACGCCACGGCTAACTCTTCCTATCTGTCTTACTTTATTTAAAGCAAATTTGATACACATACCTTTTTTAGTAACAGCAAATAGCATTTTACCACTCTCAAGACTAGTTTCGGAGTTATCTTCGCTTATAGTTTGTAAATTTGAAACGTTCTCATCATCTTCAAGACTACCATCATAGCTCTCATCAGGTTCGCTAGTAGCGATCACAACGGTTACAAGCTCATCATTATCATCTAAATTTATAGCTTTTACGCCGATTGAGCGTATGTTTTTGAACTCACTTAAATTCGTACGTTTTACTATACCGTTTTTAGTAAAGAAAGCTAAAGATTTGCTCTCATCAAAATCCGTTGTAGGAATGATAGCTTTTATCTTCTCATCTGCTTGAAGCGATATAAGATTTACAACTGCTTTTCCTTTTGCGGTTCGGCTACCTTCTGGAATTTTATAAACTTTGAGCCAGTAAAGCTGACCGCGATCTGTTACAAACATAAGCGTATCGTGACTCATACAAGTAAAGAAACTCTCTATAAAATCATCATCATAAGTAGTCACCGCGACCTTGCCTTTACCGCCTCGTTTTTGCTTTTCATAACTCTTACTAGGAACGCGTTTTATGTATCCACGGTGAGTTATAGTAACTACCATATTTTCATTTGGTATCAAGTCTTCTACGTCTATATCATCATAATCATCGACTATCTCGGTGATGCGCGGACATTTAAATTTAGATTTGATCTCTAAAAGTTCGTCTCTTATGATATTTTCTATCAAAGTTTCACTTTTTAGTATCGCGTCTAATTTTTCTATAAGCTCTAAAATTTCTTTCAGTTCAGCTTCTAATTTTTCTCTTTCGAGTCCTGTTAATTTGCTAAGTCTCATATCAAGTATAGCATTACTTTGAAGCTCAGAAAGACCAAATTTAGCCATTAACCCGTCTCTTGCAGAGTTTGTATCTGCGCTGGTTTTTATCAGATTGATAACTGCGTCTATGTTATCAAGCGCGATTTTTAAACCTTCTAAAATATGAGCTCTTGCACGTGCCTTTTGAAGTTCAAAAATAGTACGCCTGATGATGACTGTTTTTCTATGATTTAAAAACAGCTTTAAAAGCTCTAAAAGAGAAAATACTTTTGGCTCTTTGTTATTTATAGCAAGCATTATAACGCCAAAAGTAACTTCCATTTGAGTAGATTTAAAGAGATTATTTAGCACGATCTCGCTCATCGCGTCACGTTTTAACTCTATAACTAGACGAATTCCGTCTCTATCACTCTCATCTCTTACTTCACTTATACCTTCGATTAGTTTTTCTTTGACAAGATCAGCTATATCTGCATGAAGCTTTGCTTTATTTACTTGATATGGAAGCTCATCGACTACGATAACATCTTTATTTGGTTTTTTTTCTATATGGGTTTTGGCTCTTAGTTTTATACGCCCTCGACCTGTTTTATAAGCTTCTATAATACCTTTTTTTCCAAAAATTATACCGCCGGTTGGGAAATCAGGACCCTTTATATGAGTCATGATATCTTCTAAACTGACTTCTTTATCATCTAAAAGAACGAGCAACCCATCTACTAATTCATCAAGGCTATGCGGAGGGATATTTGTCGCCATACCAACTGCGATACCGCTTGATCCATTTAATAGCAAATTCGGTACGCGTGCGGGCAAGACGTCTGGTTCGCTTAAACTATCGTCATAGTTTGGGATAAAATCAACCGTATCTTTATCTAAATCTCTTAAAAGCTCTTCAGCCAAAACAGTCATTCTAGCCTCAGTATAACGCATAGCAGCAGCGCCGTCTCCATCAACTGAACCAAAGTTTCCTTGACCATCTACTGCAGGAACTCTCATAGAAAAGTTCTGAGCCATTCTAACTAGCGCGTCATAAACAGCAGTATCGCCGTGCGGATGATACTTACCGATGACATCTCCAACGATACGAGCAGACTTTTTGTACGGGCTGCGGCTTCCCACGCCAAGATCGTTCATAGCATAAAGTATGCGGCGATGCACTGGCTTTAAACCATCTCTTGCATCAGGCAAAGCACGACCTATTATGACGCTCATAGAGTAGTCTAGGTAACTTGCTTTTATAGAATCTTCAACGTCTATAGCGTCTATATCTTGATTTGAACTGAAAATATTTTCTTCCATTTTTATCCTTGAAAATAACTACAAGGATTTTATCTTAAATTTAATAAAAACTTGCTAAATAGCCATCTGCAAATCTCAAAATCAAATTTACTCTACATTTTTAGTAGTATTTGTTCGTCTTTTTTTAATGCGATCATTGTATCTTTAAAATACCTATCTGCTTCTATCAAAGTTATAGTTGAACCTCCGATAGACTCGATATGAAAGTTATATGCCGATTTAAGTATTGATACTTGTTTTTCTACGGCTAAAATGCTTCTTTTTTCAACATCTCTCACAAAATATAATATACTCTTACTAGATATTTTGCCGTTTTCATCCACTATTTTTCCGCTAAACTCCTTAAAATATCTATAGCTTACTTCTGCTTGCTCTTCGATGTAATGAGTAAATGTATAGCCAAGTTTTTGAGTGCCCAAAAGAACTATTTTGCCTTCCATCTTTCTAAGCACGTCATAGACTGAGTTTTTACCAAAACAACTTTTCGTATCGCTTAAAAAAGCGTCTTTATTATCTCCATTAATTGCAAAAGAAAAAATCGGATCATTCGTACGAACAACACCATTTTGATGTCTGAAAAACTCAGTCAAAACGCCCATAGTGCTTCTTGAGTTTAGCTTATCATAAATTTGATTTTTACAAAAACTATATGTAAATGTAGGCATAATAAGCGTTCCATTTTTACCTATAATTTCATAAAAACACTCCAACAAAACTCTCAAAAACTCATCTTTTGGTAAAAGTGGTTTTCCAAGAGTAAAAAGCTCGGTATGAACGCAAACAGTGTCGCCGCTTTTTATACCGATTTGCTCTAAAGCATCTAAAAAATCGCTTTTTTTAACAAGCTTTCCATTTGCTTCTAAGATAGCTTTCATCTCATAGCTTTATCTATCATATCTTTTAAACTAGCAAAGCTCTCAAAACTCTCATTTGTTATGAACTCTGCACGTAATGGTTTTTTATACGTTTTTTCTATCGCCGCAACAAGAGCCATTATATCCATACTGTCGATAATTCCGCTGCTTAAAAGCTCACTCATACTCTCATTTACATCATCTCTACCTATTTGGTTAAAAAGTTCTTTGATCTCATTCATTTTTACTCCTTTATAATATTTAATTTTTGACAAATACATTTTTAAATCTCATTTTTCCTCTTATAAAATAAAATTTGTATAGCGTTAAACTCAAACCCGAATTTTTTATAAAATTCTATGGCTTTTATATTCGTATCTCTTACAAATAGCTTAAAGTGCCAAGCGTTTAATCCCAAAAAACAACTCATCAACTTACACCCCATTCCACTTCGCCTAAACTCCTTGCTAACTGCCATAAAATCCAAATGAGCCGAGTTTAAATTTAAAAAATATACCAAAGCGCCTACTATTTTCTTATCTTGTTTTATGATGAGTACTTGACCTTCTTGTATTCTATTTTTAAGTTCAGTTTTGCTTATAAAAAGATACTCTTTATCAAAATAATTTATAAAAAAACTGTAAATCTCATCCATATCATCAAGCAAAGCTTTTTGAACCTCACCCAAACTTTGAAAACTAAAACCGCTATTTTTTAAACTCATACCGATATATTTATCAAAAATACTAAATTTATTAATACTCAAAAACCTGTTTTCAAGCTCACAAATAGGCGTTTTACGTATGAGTTTTATATAAGTTCCTTGCATATCAAAGCTTGTTATATCATTTATAAAATACGTGATAAAACCGTTTTGAGTTAGAAAAAAGTTATCTGCATTCTGCTTTAAACAAATTTGATTTTGCTCTAATTTATTTTTGATATTATCTATGCTAAGTGTATTATTGCTAAACTTAAATCCATTATTATATAAATTTAAAAACTCGTTATATAAGTTCATCAAGCGCCTTTCTATCTATTTTACCATTTTGATTTAGCGCAAATTTATCCACTAAAATGAACCTTTTTGGCACCATATAATTAGGTAGTTTCTCTAAAAGATAACTTTTTAAATTTATCTCCTTTTTCGCCTCATAAAAGCATATTATTTCGCTATTTTTAAATATACAAATGGAGTTTAAAACACTCATGTGAGAGTTCGCCACCGTTTCGATCTCGCCAAGCTCTATCCTATGTCCCATAAGTTTTATCTGATTATCTTTTCTACCATAGCAAATCAGTTCTCCAAGATCGTTAAAAGCCACTATATCGCCTGTTTTATAAAGGATATCTTGATAATTATCATGCAGTGGATTTTGGATAAAAGCTTCTTTCGTTCTGTTTTTATCACCAAAATATCCTAAACTAAGGCTCGTGCCTCTAACATAAAGTTCGCCCCTAACAAACGGCTCTTTTATCAAATTTAGTTCATCATCAAAAACCAAAAGTTCGGTATTTTGACAAGCCTTTCCTATAGGTAGAGGTTCATCATCGCTAAAATTTCTATCACAAATATAAAAAGCGCAAACATCAGTTATCTCAGTAGGTCCATAAAGATTTGCAAAAAGAGCGTGAGGAAGAGCTTTTCGCCAGATATTTAGCTGTTTGTTTGGCATTATCTCTCCGCAAAACAGTACTTTTTTGAGACTCTCAAGCTTGAAATTAGCAAGTGAATTTACATTTGCAAAATACGTAAGCACTGAAGGCACCCAAAAAATCAAACTAACACCGTGCTTTTCTAAATAATCTAACACTTTATTTGGAAAAGCAAAAATAGAAGTCGGCAAGATATGCAAAGTAGCACCACTTTTAACAGAGGAAAAAATATCCAAAATAGAGTTATCAAAGTAAAACGGTGCTTGATTTGCCATAACTTCGCTTGAGCTAAGTTTAAAAGTCTCACAAACCCAAAAAGTATAATCGATCACGCTTTTATGGCTTATACTTACACCTTTTGGCGCACCTGTGCTTCCACTAGTGAAAAATACATAGAGTAAATTTGTATCTATATGAGCATTTCTAGCCTCTTTTAGCGCACTTTTATCCACATCAAATTCACTAAAATCCTCACAAAATATCTTTTGCACATTCACAAAATCAAATTTAAAATCCTTTTGCGCTATTATAACCTTTGGTTTTAGAATTTTAACAACTTGTTCTATGCGCTCATATGGAGTTTGAGTATCTAGCAAAGTATAGAAATTCCCGCTTTTTGCCACTGCAAAAAATGAAACTAAAGTCAAAATGCACTTTGGTAAAATGATTAAAACTGCTTCATTTTTTAAATTTAGCCTTAAAATTTCACTGGCTAATCTATCTGTAATCTCATCAAATTCAGCATAAGTTATACTCTCATCACCAAACACAAATGCTTTTTTAAATGGATTTTTTGCAACTGAAATATCTAAAAAGTCACAAATGCTTCTTATCATCTTACTTCCTTTATAAGCTCAAATTTAAGCAAATTTTCTATCAGATCTTTTAAGCTTCTAGCTTCTACGCCAAGCTTATCTGCTATGTCTATGACGCTTCTTTTACCGTTGCAATACGCTAAAAAATCACGAATTATCATAGTATTTGTATGGATACCTTTGGTATTTACCGTGCTGATTAGCCCTCTTGAGCCAAGATTTGGCTCACAAGTCGTGTTTAAGCGGTAGATTTTGTTTATTTCTAAATTTAAGATCATATTTTTAGCATAAAGAAGTCCTCCATCAAGTCCTTTTTTAGTAACTAAACTCAGATCATCTAAGCTTGTATGATACTCCTCATATTCACCGAATTTACTCCTACAAAGCGTCACGATACCTAAATTTAAATCAGGAGTGTTAAACTGTCTTTCATCACTTCCACGGTATAAAAATGAGTAAATTTTAGGATTTTTACTAAGAAATTTAATTGTATGAAGTGCGGCTTTATCACTTAAGCTATCTTCATCAGGGCTTAAAACCACGCTGTAAGCTCTCTCATCACCTATGCAGCTAAGCACAAATCCAGCTTTTACATTTTGTTTTAAGGCTTTATAATTTTTACTGATATAACAAATCGATCCGATAGTCTCAGGAACTATGATAAAACGGTAGTTAAACTCTCTATCTTTTAGAGTTTTTACCCATTTTATAAGCTCACTCATCACGACTGGTCCGCTTAGCTCGTTGTTTGCCATTTGTGGATGACAAAGGTAAGTAGAGATTAGAATTTCATCTTTTAAGCAAGATGAGGCAGGCACTAAAATTTCACCGTAATTTAGCTCACCATCAGGGTTAAACTCAGTATCTATAAAAACTTTATAAATCCCATCTTTTAAAGCTTTTCTTTGATTGTAGCTGATACAAAATCCCCACCGTTTTTCATAATAACTAGTAACATAAGGAATTGCATCAGGCAAGTCTGGAAGAGAGTACAAGTGAGTTTGTAGCTCATCAAGACTCATAGCTTGATTTATAGCATCTGAGTAGTTTAAAAGATGTAAGTTGTGTTTTTTAAATTCGCAGATCTTTTCACCGCTAGGAGTGATGATATAAGCGTCCCTTACTATCCATTCAGCAGGAACTATCCAGTCAAAACATTTAGTACCGCTTGGGATACTAAATTTCGTTATACCCCCCCCTATAGCTAAATTTAATATATCCAAACTACGCCTAAAACCGTCTCCTGTTATACTTCTTGGGATATTAAACAGCTCTTTTGCGAGTTCGTACATTTTTATCCTTTATTCTCTAGCGTCAGCCAAAACTAGACCAAAAAGCGGCGTTTTACCATAACTAAGAAGTAAATTTTTAGCCTCTTTCATACTAGTTCCAGTCGTTATGATATCATCTACTAAAATTACTGGATTGCTTATATCTTTTAAAAGTTTTAAATTTCGTGGATTATTTTTTCTAAACTCTAAGCTTTTTCCTGAGTATTTGACGCCATTTGTAGCTCTTAATGCTCCATATATCGGTTTTAAAAATTCCCTTTTCATAGCACGGATAAGAACCGCCGTGTGCGAGTATCCGCTACTGATCTGATCGTCAATAGCGATTATATCCACTTTGCTTTCAAATTTAAAAGTATCTGCAAATTTAGAAAAACTAAGCTTTGCTAACTCACGAAACACAAAATGACCGTGCATATGGTGTTTAGAATGGATAAGGGATTTTATATCATCATATCTGTAAAAACTATACACTTTAAATCCACCGATATCCCTACACCCACTCTCAAATTCACTCAAAATCATCTTGCAATTTTTACATATAAACTTAAATGTAAATGAGCCGCATTTAAGGCATCGCATTAGTTTGCCAGTATAGCTTTAGCTGTTCTAGCTACCATATCATCTAAAAGAGTCTTAACAAAAGGTTCAAAAGCACCACCAGTTGCGATAGGAGCAAACTGAGTTTGAGGCTGAGCTATACGCTTTGTCGTAGTAACGCCGTCTTTATAAATTTTGATATAAATTTCACTCGTACCTTGCATATTGTCTTTTGCATATCCGCTTAAATTCGCTTTTAACTCAGTAATAGTGATATCTACAACTTTTGCACCATCGCCGCCGAAAACAGCTCCATTTTTCTTAAGCTCTTTTATCAAAGCATCACTAAACCAGTTAGTTAGATTATTTCCTAGCGTGATATACTCATTTACTGTACCTTTTTTATCGGTAATGGTGGCCACTACGCTTTGATTTTTCCTTTTATCAAGGATACTATTTATAATAATATTTGAATTTGAACGGACATTTACTCCTTTTGCTTCATAAGGAGATAGAGTTAAAACCGAAGTTGTGTTAGAACAACCGACAAATAAAATCAAACAACTAAAAATAAAAGCCCATTTTCTCATATCACATCCTTAAAATTTGCTAATCTGCTCGGCTGCTTTATTTACTGCTTGTTTTACAAGCAAATCCATATATAAACCAAAGTCACTAACATCATTTGCACTTAAGCCGCTCACGCTTTGTCTTGTATTTATCTGTATGCGTTTGTCATAATTTATATTTTTGATACGCAAAATACCTTGAAGTCTTGAGTTTAACTGACTAGCACCAGGACTATAAACGCCTTTAAAATCAGTAAAACCAAAATCCACCCTAAGAGTATAAGGCGAAGTTTGTGAATCGACGACTAACATTCCTCTATTTGTAAGCTCCTCTTTCATAGCTAGATAAAACAATGTATCAAGTCTTTTGTTTAAACTATACGCTTTTCCATTTGCTTTGATAACTTTGCTATTTTCTCTTAAATCTGCGATATTATGCAAATACACTTTTTTAAGACCTGCTCCCGCATCGATTTTACGTAAATTTGTGCAACAATTTATCGCCACATCGCTTCTATAAGTATATCCGTTGATTGTTGTTTCATAGTTTGTATCTGCGCACGGCTCACAATTAAGCGTTATCTTCATAATGGTCTCATACGACTTCGCCGCACTCGTATCTGCATATGGATCCAAAACGGTTTTGCTAGAACAACCTATAAAAAATAGCGCGGCAAATAGCGCAAACAAAAATCCTCTCATCTCTTTTCCTCTCTCTTTCTTTTTATTTTTATACTCTCACCGCCAAGACCGTAATTCTCAGTTTCTATCTCATCGATAACCACGACTGTACTTGCTTTATTTCTACCTAAAACATTGTGCAATAGCTCAGTCACGCCTTTTATAAGCTCCTCTTTTTGAGCTATTGTCGGCTCACCGTTTTCTTTTGTAACTTTTATATTTACATATGGCATATTTTTCCTTAAGCAAATTTCGTTCTATTTTAGTCTATCTTTAAAACACTTAAAAACGCCTCTTGCGGAAGCGTTACCTTACCTATGGCTTTCATACGTTTTTTGCCCTCTTTTTGTTTTTCAAGAAGTTTTCTTTTACGAGTTATATCGCCGCCATAACACTTTGCAGTCACGTTTTTGCCCATAGATTTTACCGTTTCTCTAGCTATAACCTTGTTTCCGATACTAGCTTGTATAGCAACTTCAAAAAGCTGTCTTGGAACCAACTCTTTCATAGTTTTTACAAAGTCCCTACCCTTGCTCATCGCTTTTTCTTCAGGCACGATGATAGAAAGAGCATCAACAGTTTCGCCTGCTACTTTTATATCGAGTTTAACTAAATTCCCAACTCTATAATCACTTGGTTCATAGTCAAAACTAGCGTAACCTTTTGTTGCGCTTTTTAGTTTATCGTAAAAATCCATAACTATCTCGTTCATCGGTATATCATACTCAAGCAAAACTCTTGTAGTAGTTATATAGTCCATCTTAGTTTGAAACCCGCGACGGTTATTAAGCAGAGTGATGATGTTGCCTAAAAACTCAGTCGGCGTGATGATAGTAGCCTTTACGTAAGGCTCTTTTATAAACTCTATTTTATTTACTGGTGGTAGTTCGCTAGGATTTTGAATTTCTACACTCACGCCATCAGTCTGCACGACTTCATAAGTCACAGTCGGAGCAGTAGCTATAAGATCTAGCCCAAACTCTCGCTCAAGCCTCTCTTTTACCACTTCCATATGAAGCAAACCTAAAAATCCCACGCGAAAGCCAAAACCAAGAGCCGCCGAAGTCTCAGGCTCATAGCTTATAGAGCTATCATTTAACTTAAGTTTATCTAGAGCGTCTCTTAGATCTTCAAATTTATCCGTATCTATAGGATAAAGTCCGGCAAAAACGAACGGTTTTGCTTTCTCAAATCCACCTATCGCCTTCAAAGCTCTATTTTTAGATAAAGTTATCGTATCACCAACGCTTACATCGCTTACGTTTTTAAGACCTAGAACTATGATACCGACTTCACCTGTTTTTAGCTCATTTGTTTTTATAGGCGCTATCGGATTTGGGTACATCAGATCAAGAACAGTATGCTTTTTATCCGTTCCCATAACATAAACCTCATCGCCTTTTTTTACAGCGCCCTCATAAACTCTCACAAGCGCCAAAGCTCCTAAATAATTATCAAACCAGCTATCGTAAATGAGGGATTTAAACGGCCTGTTTTCGCCCGGTTTTGGAGGTGGTATTTTGCGGATTATAGTTTCTATCAGCTCTTTTATACCTACTCCTGTTTTTGCACTCACCTCTATAGCCTCACTACAATCAAGCCCGATGATATGCTCTATCTCGTCTTTAACTCTCTGTGGTTCGGCTGCTGGGAGGTCTATTTTGTTTATAACTGGAATTATCTCAAGGTTATTTTCAAGCGCGATATAAACGTTTGCTATAGTCTGAGCTTCGACGCCTTGACTAGCATCTACGACAAGCAAAGCTCCCTCACAGCTTGCTAAAGAGCGTGAAACTTCATAGCTAAAATCCACGTGTCCTGGAGTATCTATCAAATTTAATATATAAATTTGCCCATCAAGCTTGTAAGTTAGCCTTACGCTTTGAGCTTTTATAGTAATGCCGCGCTCTTTTTCTATATCCATAGTATCCATAACTTGAGCGCTCATCACGCGACTATCTACCGCTCCGCATTCACTGATAATGCGATCTGCTAGTGTGCTTTTACCGTGGTCGATATGCGCTATAATGCTAAAATTTCGTATGTTATTCATAAAATTCCTGAGTAAATTTTGTAGATAGATATTAGCAAATTTTAGCTGGATTTTTGATTAAATTTAAAAATGCCCTATATAAATAAGTGATATAAAAACTAAAATATTTTTTGATGAAAAATCGATGTTGTTATAGATTTTGGAGCAAAAGCTAGACAAAAAGTCTGCCAAAAGATGAAAATCAAAACTCATCGATTTATCGCAAAAAATAATACTAAAAAAATAAGCTATTCACACTCTCATCGTGATAAACACGCCTTATCACCTCTCCAAAAAGCGGTGCTACACTAAGTACTTTTATACAGCTTGGATGTTCTTTTAAAGGTATAGTATCAGTTACTACAAGCTCATCTAAAGATCCACTGACTAATCTCTCATATGCAGGTCCAGAAAGTACTGGATGAGTACAAAACGCCATAACGCTAGTTGCGCCTTTTTTCTTAAATATCTCCGCAGCTTTTACGATAGTTCCTGCAGTATCTATCATATCATCTATCAAAATCACGTCTTTACCACTTACATCGCCGATGACGTTCATAACTTCACTTTCATTTGCTTTTTCACGACGTTTATCTACTATAACCATATCTAAATTCATAGTTTTTGCCAAAGATCTAGCACGTGCCACACCGCCAACATCAGGACTTGCAACTATAGGATTTTTTAAATTTTTACTCTTAACATAGTCCATAAATACTATCGTGCCATATAAATTATCAACTGGAATATCAAAAAATCCTTGAATTTGTCCTGCGTGAAGATCCATAGTTACGACTCTATCGATTCCTGCAGTTTGCATCATATTTGCCACAAGTTTTGCGGTTATCGGAACTCTAGGAGCTGCTTTTCTGTCTTGTCTTGCGTATCCAAAATATGGCACAACAGCAGTTATAGAACTTGCACTACTTCTTTTTAAAGCATCTGTTAATATAAGAAGCTCCATCAAATTTATATTAGCCGGAGCACAGGTAGGCTGGATAACAAACACATCTTTACCGCGCACACTTTCGCCTATTTGTACGCTTATCTCACCATCGCTAAAACGCTTTATACTAGCTTCGCTTAGAGGAATTCCTAAGTATTTAGCCACCGTTTTGGAAAACTCAACATTTGCCGTACCAGAAAAAATCTTATAACCTCGCATCACATACCTTCGCAAAAAAATTTAACTACAATTTTAACTTATTATTGCTTAAATTTAGAAATTAAGCTACTTTTTTGTAAAATTGCAAATTTAAAGCCTCAAGGAGCCTCCAATGTCCTACGTAAAAAAAGATCTAATCTCCACAAAAGATCTATCCGAAGATGATATTTTTTCCATTTTAAGCTTAGCTAAAGATTACAAAACTCTAAATTTAAAACCTGTAAAAAAAGATCCGATTTTAAAAGGCGTCACAGTCGTAAATGCGTTTTTTGAAAACTCGACTCGCACAAGAACTAGTTTTGAGATAGCCGCAAAAAGACTAGGAGCCGATGCGATAAACTTTAGCTCAAGCACTTCTAGCACAAACAAAGGCGAAACTCTCATAGACACTATCCATAACATCGAAGCTATGAAAACAGATATCTTCATAGTTCGCCACTATAGCTCAGGTGCGGCTAGATTTGTGACTAAAAATACTCCATCGTGCGTGGTAAATGCCGGTGATGGTTGCAACGAGCACCCGACTCAAGCCTTGCTTGATTTACTTACTATATATGAAGCAAAAGGTAGTTTTTCAGGACTTTGTGTTACCATTGTAGGAGATATATTTCACTCAAGAGTTGCCCGGTCAAACATATACGCTATGCAAACTTTAGGTATAAAAGTAAAACTTTTTGGACCTCCTATGTTTTTGCAAAACGCTGAAATTTTCGGCTGTGAAATTTGTAAAGATATGGACGAAGCAGTTATAGGAAGCGACGCTATCATTATGCTTAGAATTCAGCTAGAAAGAAGCGATGGCGAAGTAGCGTTCCCAAGCGTTAGAGAGTATAGCAGGTATTTTGGGCTTACTAAAGCACGTATGCAAAAAGCCAAAGACGACGTTATCATCTTACACCCAGGACCTATAAACAGAGGCGTTGAGTTAAACTCAGACGTGGCTGATGATCCAAGATTTTCAAGCATACTTGACCAAGTAGAAAACGGTGTGGCTATCAGAATGGCGGTTCTAAAAACCATTTATCAAAATAAATTTAAGGCTTAAACTATGACAACACTTATAAAAAACGGAATCATCATAAACCAAAACAGCACACTAAAAGCAAACGTTTTGATAGACGGCGAGATGATAAAATCCATAACCGCGGACGAACCAAAAGCTGATCTTGTCATAGACGCTACAAACAAACTCATTATGCCAGGACTCATAGATATGCACGTACATTTTAGAGATCCAGGGCTTGAGTATAAAGACGATATCATAACAGGAAGTATGAGCGCAGTCGCTGGTGGCGTAACCACAGCTTGTCCTATGGCAAATACAAATCCCGTAAATGACAACGCCGTCGTAACTCGCGATATGATAGCAAAAGCTAAAAAACGAGGTCTCATAGATCTGCTTCCTATCGGAGCTATCACAAAAGGTATGGGAGGCAAAGGTATAACTGAGATGGGAGATATGAGCGAAGCTGGTTGCGTCGCGTTTAGCGATGATGGGCTTCCTGTTAGCTCAAGCGATGTTATGAGAGCCGCTCTTCTTTACTCTGCATTTCATAAAAGCTTCATCATAAATCACTCTCAAGACTGTTCGCTTTGTCGTGGTGGTCATATGAATGAGGGTAAAATGTCTATGCTTTTAGGTATAAAAGGTATGCCAAGAGAACAAGAAGAGATAATGATCTCACGAGATATGCTTTTAGCAAAACTAACAGGCGGTCATATACACGTCGCTCACGTAAGTAGCGCGTACTCTTTAAAACTCATCGAACAAGCTAAAAAAGAGGGGATTAACATCACCTGCGAAGTCACGCCGCACCATTTTACCTTTAGTGAAGATGAACTTATAAACTATGATACAAATTTCAAAATGTCTCCGCCGCTTCGTACAAATGACGATGTAGAAGCTATGAGAAACGGGCTTAAAAACGGGCTTGTAGATGTCATCTGTACAGACCATGCTCCGCACCACACTGATGAGAAATTTTTGGAATTTGACAAAGCTCCGTTTGGGATCTTAGGACTTCAAACGCTCGTTCCGCTTACTTTAAATTTAGTTCGCGATGGTGTCATAGACTACCAACAAATGGTAAAACTCACAAGCTTCAACCCTGCAAAAATACTAAATTTAAAAAACAAAGGCAGGATTGAAGAGGGATTTTTAGCTGATATCGCTATCATCGATCCAGATTTAGAGTATGTTTATGATGAGAATTTAAACAAATCAAAGTCGAAAAACTCTCCATTGCTTGACAAAAAGCTAAAAGGTGCTTGCACTTTGACTATCAAATCAGGAAAAGTCGTATTTGACTTTCCAAACGTCGTAGGATAAGACTAAATCCGCATTCTTAGCGAAGCAAAATGCACAGCTATCTCAAGATAACCATTTTTTGCTTTGCTATAAATCTCACTACGCGCCAAATGAGATAAGCTTTTTGCCGCTCAAAGAGCTGTATAGTACTTATATAAGCTCGGATTTACTTAATTATCATACAAATGAATATTAAATTTAATTTTATCACTTTTTTATTGATTAATCTCTTTTTTTTAATTTAAGACATATAAATTTAATATTTGTTTAATTTAAAAAATAATAAACTACAAATGTTTTTATATAGATGTATATAAAACATACCAAAAATTTAAAAAAGGAGCAACCTATGAAAAAAGGTTTCACTATGATTGAACTAGTGTTTGTTATTGTTATATTAGGAATATTAGCAGGTATCGCTATACCTAGACTAGCAGCAACTAGAGATGACGCAAGTGCTACAAAAGCAGCTATGGAGATAAAAGACGTGATAACTCAAGTAGCGGCTTATTATACTATAAATGGTAAATGGGCAGAGGCAGCAGTTACAACTGCAGGACAAGAGATGATAAATACAAATAATCAAGATATAGCCGCTGCTGCTACTACACCAAGTAAAGGTTTAGAAAATTTATCTGCTACTTTAAATAATGTTGCAGGAAGAGCTGGAGATAAATGGACTGCTTGTATATCTATAACTCCAACTAATACAGGTGGAAGTATATTAATAGGAGATAAGAACGCAACAGACTCTTATTGTAAAACCGTTGCAAAAGTTCCTGCGGTTGAGGAGTGGATAAAAATGGGCGGTAAGCAAGGTATAATTGTAGGTGGTTCAGGAATTTATAAATAACTATAAAAATCTGTTTGCAGCGTGAGTATCGCTGAAATAAATTTGTAAAGCAAAATGCGGTAATGCAAATTACCGCAAATTTTACTAAACCAAAAACCAAATACACTCACCAAACCGCTAAAATACAAATTCAAAAAACAGATAAATATAAAAATATATAAAGATAGACGTTCCAAATGCAAAAAGGCAGGTTATGACAAGAATAATCGAAATATTTATTTTGATTGGGGCGGTAATGCTATTTGTTTTCGTTTTTTTACCGCGACTCACAAGCGAAAATAACCGAGCCGCTATGACAAAAACGGTATTTGAGATACAACAAGTGCTAAATGAGATAACTATGTACCACATAAGAAACGGCTCATTTCCAAAAATAAAAGATACTAATCAAACAGATCTTATACTAAAAAATATCTCTACTACATATGATCAAGTCTCGCAAAGAAGTAGCCAAAGATGGGACAAATGCATATATATCAAACCTCTAAACTCACAAAACGACAAACCAGCTAGGATATATATCTCCAAAACAGATACGAAAAACAAATTTTGCCAAAACGTACAAAACTCACAAATGTTACAAGAATGGCTAAAACTAAGTGGCGATGACAACAAAACAGACGATAGGTACAAAAACGGAGTGCCACTCATAGATGGCAAGGTATTTTAAACAAATAAAATAAGGAAAATATATGAAAAAAGCTTTTACTATAATAGAAATTGTGATGGTGATGATCATCTTGGTTGTTTTAGCGTCTTTAGCAGTACCAAAACTAATAACCAAAAAGGTCGATGCACAAGTCGCCAAAGCAGTAATAAGTATAAAAATGCATATAAACAAAGTCTCTACATACTACATTATGAATGGTGAATTCGCAACCTCAAGCTCCGGGGGGGGGGTGCGAGACAATACTGTAGATTTTTGGAATATGGTTAGAAAATGGGAAGGCGATAAAAAACAAATAGCAGATAAAGAAGTGATAGTAGGAAAAGATGATTATAAATACAATGAAGAGTACTGGAAAAACGAAGAGTACATTTGGGGTCAATGCCTAATACCAAACGCAGACAATAACAACGGTTTAATAAGCTTTAAACAACAACCGTTATCAAATATATATGATCAATACAAAACATTTTGCATAGCCTTTTTTGCACATCCAACCATAAAAGAGTTGGTACAAAACGGCGTAGAGATCGGTAATTCAAGAGTATTTAGAAAATAAATTTATAAAAGGCGAAATAATCTTTTTGCTTATTTAAGATTGTTTAATTTAAGTTATAACTTATCACTTTAAACAAAATATTAAATCAAATAAACGCTCTTTGTGCTAAGGGCGTTTATTATAAAATTATAAATATAGCTTACTTTATAAATCCACTAGCTAGCACTCTATCAAATTTATCGTAAAATACGGCTAATTGACCGCTTGCGACTCCACCTGCGTTATCTTTTAACTTCACTGTTGCTCCATCATCAAGTTTGCTTACCAAACAAGGTATAGGCGTACTTCTGTAACGTATCTTTACAAAACAGTCAAGTTCGTTTTTATCCGTGAAGTTGTTAAAATTCGCAGTTGTAAATGAAAAGCTTTCAAGCTCGTCTTTAAGACCTACGACGATCTCATTTTTAGCCGCGTCTATCTTTAAAACATAGTGAGGCAAATGAGCTCCATCTACGCTAAATCCTTTTCTTTTTCCTATAGTATAGCGCATATATCCGTCATGCTTTCCTACTGCTTTACCGCTTACGTCTCTTACGACTCCTGGCATTAGTGTATTGAAATGTTTGTTTAAAATATCTATATAAGTAGTTTCCACAAAACATATCTCGCTACTCTCTTTTTGGCTCGCAAGTTCGGCGATTTGCGGTATTTGCGCAGCTGCGGCTTTTATATCTACTTTAAATTTATCTCCAAGAGGAAATATAATATAAGGTAAAATTTCAGGAGAGATATTTGCCAAAAAGTAGCTTTGATCTTTGCTAAGATCACTAGCAACTTTTATGAGACCATCTTCTATGCGAGCATAATGCCCTGTTGCCATTTTATCACAACCTAAAGTTTGAGCAAATCTCCATAAGGCTCCGAATTTGATATTTTTATTACAATGTGCGCATGGATTTGGCGTGAGACCCTCTTTATAAGCATTCACAAACGGTTCATAAACTTTAGCGTTGAACTCGTCTTCTAAGTCTAAAATATGAGTTTCTATACCTAAAAACTCACCTACTTTCTTAACTTTTCTTATATTTTCCTCGTGGTAACCGGGCTTTGAGTGTAGCTTCATATAGCAACCTACTACATTATATCCGGCTTCTAGTAGATATTTTGCGCTCATTGAGCTATCTACTCCTCCACTTAATGCGACTAAAACTTTCAAATTTGTTCCTTAATCTATTCTATTTTTGGGCTGTATTATACATATTTTTGTTTAATAAAATTTATAGTAAATAAAAATTCGATAAACTAAATTTAAAAATATACTAAAATAGTTATTTATAAAATTCATGGTAAAAGTAGTAAAAACGCAATTTCTGCTATTATTAAAATATATTTTGATAAAATTATTAATTTCTAAAACTAAACATAACAGCAAGTGAGTTATAAGTAAATTTAATGTAAAATAAATCAAAATTTGATCAAGGATTTTTGATGAGAAAATTTCTTTTATTATTTGCCTGTTCTTTGCCGCTGATGAGTAAAGATATCATAAATCAGCTAGAAGGAACAAACCAGCAAATGAGCGCTATCTGGGGAGATGATCGCATAGCAAATATCACTAGATATGATAGCGGATTTGGATCATTATGGACATATTTACAAGGTAATGAGTACTTCTCTTATGGCGTGGCGATAGCAATGCTGTCTGTGATTTTTGCATTTTTAGCTCATTATATGGTAGTAGGTCCAAAACTTTTTGACCATCACGGCGGCAAAATATACGCTTTTTCAAAATACGTACGCATAATCCATCTCATAGCAGCGTTATCTTGGATAGTTTTAGTGCCAACTGGAATTATAATGATGTGGGGAGATAGTTTTGGTGGCGGATTTTTCGTAAGATTGGTAAAAAATCTACACGGTCTGGCGACTATTTTATTTGCTATTAGCATTGTTCCTATGCTTTTGATGTGGGGCAAAAGAATGCTTCTTTCTATTTATGATATAAAATGGATGATGATAGTCGGCGGATATCTTTCAAAAGAGAAACACCCAGTTCCTGCAGGAAAGTTTAATGCAGGACAAAAATCATGGTTTTGGGTAGCAGTGGGCGGTGGATTTGTTATGATATTAACCGGCGCGGCTATGTACTTTTTGGATTTCAATACTCCGATTTTAAGTAGCACATTTGGATTAACTCAGATAGAAATTTTAAGACTAAGTGCTATAGTTCATAATGTTCTTGGTATAGTATGCGCCGTGTTTTTACTAGTTCATATCTATATGGCGGTATTTGCTATAAAAGGTGCTATACACTCGATCATAACAGGATATAAAGAGGAAGAAGAAGTTTATATATTGCACCATTACTGGTATCAAGAACTTGTAAATAAAGGTCTCATAAAACCATCTAAATTTGAAGCGTATCATTCAAATTTAAAATAACTTTTCTAAAGATAAATTTATTAAGCTAGTTATGAAACTAGCTTAAGTTGATTTAAATTTATATCAATTCAGATATATATTGTTGCTATCAGTCATAATGTGAAGTTTTTGTCCAGATAACTCTGAGCCTTCAAACTCTCCTGACCAGTAGTTTATGATGAGCCTTGAAGACTTCATTAAATTTTGAATTATCTCAAATAAACTTATATAGTATCCTTCATCAATATCTTTACTTGCTGGTTCTATAGCTCTATACTCTGAGCTATACTTTGCAAGTATCCTAAAATGAGTAGAATCAAAAGGAAGCGTAACTTCAAAGTTGAAATTTTGCTCTATACAGCCTTGAGCTTTTACTCTAATTTTTTGAGTATATACAGGTACAAATACAAGCTCGCAGTTCTCAACGTAGTTGCCTGAAGTATCTGAATCTTTTTTATTGCAGTCGTATATCGCTTTTTGGGCCACAAAACCGCTATCATCATCTCTTATAACTTCTATATCAATTTTTCCATCAGTAAAAAACAGCTCTCTAAAAGCGATATTATCACTACCTAAAAATCTAAATAGCATATTCATAACATTTCCTTAAAATATTAGGATAAATATACCAAAATCATATAAATAAAGAGTAATTAATTTTTCAAATATCTAATTATCTCATCAAAATCATCTATAACGGCGTAAAGAGAGTGATCATCAGCAATTAGCTTTTCAACTGCGAGGGTATTATCAAAAAAATCTAAAAGAGGCTGCCAAAATTCTTTGCAACAAAATACTATTTTATGTTTTCTAAGCCCTGTTTGAGCCAACGTGATAACCTCAAAAGCTTCATCAAGTGTTCCAAATCCACCTGGCATTAAGATAAAAGCAGAGCTTTTTTCTATGAGCATATCTCTTCTTTTTGATAAATTATCTATGGTTTTTGACTCTGTGCAGTATGGATTAAGTTTTTGCTCAAAAGGTAATATAACATTTATACCTACGCTTACGCCACCGCTTAAGAAAGCTCCTTTGTTTGCGGCTTCCATTATCCCTCCGCTACCGCCTGTTACTATGCCATATCCTGCTTGTGATAATTTTTTACCTAGATCAAACGCTATTTTATAAAATTTACTACCGCTATCAAGTCTAGCTGACCCAAAAATAGTTACAAATTCCAAAATACTTCCCCTATTTTTTTGCGTAATTATACCGAATTTAAAAATTATAAGTTAAATGAATCCCGCTAAATACTTAGTTTTTAGCGGGTAAATTTGAATTTTTTATAAACCAAGATCTTTTAGTATAGTTTTTGCACATTTTTTTGCATCTGCAGCTGCAGTAACAACAAGATCACTTCCTCTGTTGCAGTCTCCACACGCATAAACACCGCTTTTACTAGTTCTAAACTCGCTATCTGTAGCAACTCTACCTTTTTTATCAAACTCGATACCATTTGCACTTAAAAAGCTTAAATTCTCTACATCAAATCCCAAAGCAAGTATGATTATATCTGCATTTATGATCGTTTCTCCTACTTTTAGAAGCTCGACTTTACCGTCTTTTGTAAGTGTTTTTGAGATATTTAAAGCAACAACTTTATTCTCATCATTTACTACGATATCTTTTGGAGCTGCGTTAAATATAAAATTCGCACCCTCTTCAGTAGCATTTACAAACTCTTTTTTACTTCCTGGCATACTAGCAAGATCTCTTCTATATACGCAAGTTGCGCTAAGTGCACCTTTTCTTATAGCACTTCTTAAACAGTCCATAGCCGTATCTCCACCGCCTATAACAACTACTTTTTTACCAGCTAGTTCCATACTGGCGTCACTCTCTTTATACTGCTCTTTTTGTAAAATAGTTAAAAAATCAAGAGCAGTATAAACTCCTTTAGCTTTTTCGTTTGCAAGTCCTGCGGCGCGACCCATTCTTGCGCCGTAAGCTAAAACAACAGCGTCAAACTCGCTCATCAAACTTTCAAATTTAGAGTCATCTACAAAACTATTTGTATGAATCACGCAACCTGCTGTTTTTAGTATATTTACGCGACGCTCTATAACGCTTTTTTCTATCTTGAATCCAGGAATTCCATATGCTAAAAGTCCTCCGGCTCTGTGATTTGCTTCATAAATTTCAACTCTTACACCGTTTCTTATAAGATAAGTAGCAACGCTTAATCCAGCAGGTCCAGAACCTATAACGGCAACTTTTTTATCCGTAAATGTTATATTACCAAATGGGTTAAAACCGCTATTGAGTCCTGATTCTGTTATAAATGTTTCTATGGATCCTATGGTAATCGCACCAAAATTATCATTTAAAGTACAAGCTCCCTCACAAAGCCTATCTTGTGGGCATACTCTACCTGTGATTTCTGGAAATGGATTTGTTTCGTTACTAAGTTTAAAAGCCATTTCTAAATTTAAATTAGCTGTATTTAAAAGCCAAAACGGTATGTAGTTATGCAAAGGACAAGCATTATGACAAAATGGATTTGCACACTGCACACAGCGACTAGACTGCTCTTTTGCACTTTGAAGACTAAAAATTTGATAAATTTCTTTAAAGTCTTTGCTTCTTTCGTTCTCATCTCTTTTTATGGTTTTTAATCTTGTTAAATTTGTAAATTCTTGCATTTTAATCTCCGTCGGCTGGATTTAATGGAAGTTTAGTCATATCTTTTGGCTTTACCATCCAAAACTCTCTTATAGAGTCTCTAAAATTATCTAAAATGTACTTAGCTCTAACGCTTTTTGTCTCGTTATAATAAGCTCTGATGAGACGCTTTAAAAAGTGCCTTGCTTCGTCCATTTCATCAGTATCTATACGTAAAGCAATGACTAATTCTTGATTTAATTTATCTATAAACTCTCTTTTTTCATCCCATACAAAGGCGATTCCGCCGGTCATTCCTGCTCCGAAGTTTATACCGGTGTCCCCAAGTATAGCTACGACTCCACCAGTCATATACTCACAAGCATGGTCGCCGACGCCCTCCACTACTGCAGTTGCACCTGAGTTTCGCACACAAAATCTCTCTCCTACAATTCCACTAGCAAAGAGCTTACCTCCAGTAGCACCATAAAGACAGGTATTTCCAGCTACGGCAAAATAGTTATTTGGATCATTTGGACTTATAACTATGCGTCCTCCATTCATCCCTTTACCAACATAGTCATTTGCGCTACCTTTTAGATATAAAGCCATTCCACTAGCTAAAAATGCTCCTAAACTCTGTCCGGCTATACCGTTTAAATTTATCCTGATAGTCTGACTAACAAAGCCTTCATTACCGTAATATTTTGCTATCTCGCCGCTTATAAGAGCACCGAAACTTCTATTTTGGTTACAAATTTGCTTATCGATAACTATCTTTTCATCTGGATTTTGTATAGTTTTATAAACTTCTTTTAAGACGCTTTTTTCAAATTCATTCTTATCAAAAGGATTATTTGGCTTACCACTACTTTTGTTATCTCCACCTATAACCCTTAGAAGCTCACTCATATCAAATTTACTCTCCACTGGGCTTAAAAGCTCATTTCTGCCTATTATCTCATCTAAGCTTTTATATCCCATTTTTGCTAACTCAAGCCTAACATCTTCAGCTAATAAAGTAAAATAATTTACCACTCTATCTACGCTTCCGCTAAATTTACTCCTTAAAGCCGGATCTTGAGTAGCAACTCCTTCGGTACAGCGATTTAAATGGCATATTTTCAATACTTTACAACCTAAAATAACCAAAGCCAAAGTTCCAAAAGCATAACTTTCAGCTCCTAATAATGCAGCCTTTATGATATCTTGACCGATTTTTAATCCACCATCTGTTTGAAGATGAACACTGTTTCTTAGGTTATTTACTTTTAAAGCATTGTGCGCTTCTATAAGACCTAACTCCCACGGATTTCCAGTAAATTTGATACTACTCCAACCAGCAGCTCCAGTACCTCCGTCTCCGCCGCTTATAATGATTTTATCAGCGTAACATTTAGCAACTCCAGCTGCTATAGTACCTACTCCAGCACTAGAAACCAGTTTTACTGCGATAGTAGCTTTTGGATTTACTTGCTTTAAATCAAAAATGAGCTGAGCCAAATCCTCAATGCTATAGATATCGTGATGAGGAGGAGGACTTATAAGAGTAACTCCTGGCGTTGTATAACGCAGAGTTGCTATAAGCTGCGTTACTTTATATCCAGGAAGCTGTCCGCCCTCTCCTGGTTTTGCACCTTGAGCTAATTTTATTTGAATTTCAGTAGCACTAGCTAAATACTCCGGAGTTACACCAAATCTTCCACTTGCAATCTGCTTTATCTGCGAGTTAGCAGGACTTTTTAATCTCTGATTAGCTTCTCCTCCCTCGCCTGAGTTGCTCATAGCTCCTAGCTTATTCATAGCTAAAGCTAGAGCTTCATGCGCTTCTGGGCTTATAGAACCTAAACTCATAGCAGCTGAATTAAAACGTTTTAATATACTACTTGCAGGCTCAACCTCATCTACACTTATAGGTTCTTTATCACTTTTTATATCAAGAAAATCCCTGACCATTCTAAGTCCGCGACCTTTGATAGCGTCTCTGATTTTAGAAAAATCATTCATATCGCCCGTGATACTGGTTTTGTGAATTTGATTTATGATAAAAGGCGTATAGTCGTGAAACTCATCTTTATCAAGGTATTTATAAAATCCACCTAAATGTAGGGGTATAAGATGATCACCGAAATTAAAAGCGGATTTATGATATTTTAAAACTCTTTTTTCTATATCGTCATACTCAAGTCCTGGTATAAGTACGCTAGAAGCCGCAAAGCATTCATTAACCACGGTTTGGCTAAGACCTAAGATATCAAACAAAGCTGAGTTTTTATAGCTTCCTACGGTTGATATACCCATTTTCGACATTATCTTTAAAAGCCCGGTATTTAGAGCATGGTGGATATTTTTTAAACCTGCTTTTATCTGCACCTCATCATTATCTTTTAAAATCTCATAACCACTTGCAAAAAGAAGATACGGATATACCGCACTTGCGCCGTATCCGATCATCATAGCACAGCTATGAGAGTCTAGTATCTCGCCGCTAACTGCTATAATGGTTACGCTATGACGAAGTCCCTCTTCTATGAGGGCTTGATGAACTCTACCTACTGCCATAGCCATAGGTATTGAAGCGTTAGAACTATCCACTCCTCTATCATCAAGTAAAACAATATGAACTCCGCTCTTTATAGCATTTATAACATCATAAACAAGATCTTCTAAACTACCTTTTAAATTTTCACTAAATAGCGTGCTAAATGTTTGATTTTTAAATTCACTTTGGAATTTAGGGCTATTTTCATCTCCAAAACTTTTTAATACTTCAAATTTATCCTGCATCAAAATCGGAGATGTTGTTTTGATACGTTTTGCATGAAGCTCACTCTCTTCTAAAAAGTTCCTAAACTCACCAAAAGTCACGTTCAAACTCATTACAACCATTTCGCGAAGTGGATCTATAGGAGGATTTGTTACTTGGGCAAATTTCTGTTTAAAAAAGTCACTAAATCTTCTTTGGGAGTCGCTAAATGCAGCCAAACTTGTATCATCGCCCATAGATCCGGTTGCTTCTTTACCGCTTGTAATCATAGGAGATAAAATCATCTCTTTAAACTCATTTGTTATGCTGAAATTTCTTTGCAAAGCGTGAAGATTATCTAACTCATAGTCGCTTAACTTCTCAAAAGCGATCTCTACGAACTCTTCTAAATGAACCATATTATCATTTAGCCATTTTGTATAGTCTTGGCTATTTTTGATATAATCATTTATCTCATCATTTTTCATAACCTTGCCGTATTTTAGATCAAGACCTATCATCTGACCACTTTGAAGGCGACCTCGCTCAAGTATATTACTCTCATCTATATCAAGAACGCCATACTCGCTAGAAATTAAAATTCTTGAATCCTTCGTGATGATGTATTTTGCAGGTCTAAGTCCGTTTCTATCTAAACAGCAAGCGATAAATCTACCGTTTGTAAATGATACAGCTGCAGGTCCGTCCCATGGAGCAAAATTTGGGCTCGTATATTCGTAAAATGAACGTATTTTTGAGTCTGTATATGGGCTATTTTGCCATGGAGCAGGAAGAACCAACCTAATGGCTTTGAAAAAATCCACTTCATTTTCTATAAGAAACTCAAACATATTATCTAAGCTCGCACTATCGCTTCTATCATCTCCTGTGATAGGAATCATCATATTTAACTCATCGTTTGTAAATCTATAGCTTTTTAAGCATTTTTCTTGGATTGTTAAATTTGTTCTGTTTGCAGAGATCGAGTTTATCTCTCCGTTATGAGCTATCGTTCTAAATGGTTGAGCTAAGCGCCATTTAGGAAGCGTATTTGTAGAAAATCTTTGATGAAAAAGCGCAAAACTACTACAAAACTCTTTGTCGCTTAAATCTTTAAAAAAGGTCTTTATATAAGTAGGCATTATAAGACCTTTATAAACTATAACTTTATCC
This sequence comes from Campylobacter fetus subsp. testudinum 03-427, assembly GCA_000495505.1. Taxonomy (NCBI): domain Bacteria; kingdom Pseudomonadati; phylum Campylobacterota; class Epsilonproteobacteria; order Campylobacterales; family Campylobacteraceae; genus Campylobacter; species Campylobacter fetus. The sequence continues at coordinate 1,472,240 of CP006833.1, forward strand.
GAACATGAACAGACATAAAAATCGTCATCTTCTTTGAAGTATTTTTGAATTTCGCGTCTTGCAAGATATAGCAAAGAACTAAAATATTTTTTAGCAATTATGCTATTTGGCGTGATAAAAAACTGAACTATACGCGGTAAAGTCTCTAAAGCAAGCTCTCCTAATGCGCTTTCATCTATAGGAACATCTCTTTTTAAAATAACTTTCAAGTCGTTTTTCAGACATATTTCCTCAAATTTTTCCATATGCTCATCAGTCTTTAAAAAAACCATAGCTACGCCAAACTGCTCTGGAAGCAGAACGCCGCACTCTTTAGCAGCCTTTTTCATAAATGAAGTAGGCATTGAAAAAAGCAGACCACAGCCATCTCCACTCTTACCATCGCTCGCTATAGCGCCTCTATGCATCATTCGCTCAAGAGCCGTTATGGCATCAATTGTATTTTGATAGCTAGGAATATTATTTAAATTTGCAAGCAAACCAAAGCCACAATTATCTTTATATGAGTATAATCTATCCATATTTTCGACCTTTTTTAAATAAAAAATTGCGCTATTATATAAAAATTTTACTTAAAATATTATAAATATGGTAAATAAGGCTTTTAATAGGTAAAATATCATCTTTATATACTATATTTTAACTTAAATTTCAATAAATTAATCTAATATTTTACACCATAAAAGCTCATCATTTTCAAATTTAGAAGTATGCATAATCTTTATTTTTAAATTTAAACTAATCGCTTTCCCTACTTTAAACTCGTTTGAACGATAAATCAAAAGCCATTTTACTCTTTTATCTAAATTTAAAAGCGCATTTTCTCCACCCTCAAACATAACAAATTTACGCTCAAACGCCGCGTCTAGTGAATTTGAAATGATAACGTCTCTGCTAGCAACGTTAAAAAGCGGAATCGTCTTGTCAAATTTAGACTCTTTTGAGTATAAAAGAATATCTGGATTTTTACCGTTTTTTACAAGTCTTGTGTCTAGTAAAGGACGATCTGTTCTGACACTGTTTCCTCCTATGACAAGCATATCTACTAATGATCTAAGTTTGTGAGAATGAGTGCGACTTTTTAAATTTGAGATAATTCCGCCACTTGCAATACCGTTTTGCGTTAAAGCGATCTTAAAAAAACTAAAATTTCCCAAACTCCAAGCCCAAAAAGGCTCTAAAAGCTCGTTTGCTCTATCTTCACAAACTCCTATTTCAGTCTTTATGCCGCTATCTTTTAAAATTTGCTCACCGCCTTTTGCATTTTCGCTGTTGTCGGCTGCTCCTATGATGACTTTCTTAAATCCAAGCTCTTTTAACAAATTCGCACAAGGCGGCGTACGTCCTTGATGTGAGCAAGGCTCAAGCGTTACATAAGCAGTCGATCCATTTAGCAAATTTGAATGATTTTGCATTATAAAACTATAAAGTTCGTTCGGATCTTTTATCACATCAAAATCTTGCTTAAAAGCTGGGTTTTTAACCTCTAAAGCATATTTTAGTGCGTTTAACTCAGCGTGTGGCATTCCTGCTTTTTCATGAGCGTTTATAGATAAAATTTCACCATTTTTATCTGTTATAACACACCCAACAGCGGGATTAGGATACGTGAGAAATTGAAATTCCCACGCTCTATCTATAGCTATATTCATATAATATTCATTACACATCTTAATCTTTCTTTTATAAAATCAATTCCTTATTATAGTCAATTTGTAATTAAAAGCTACCTTAAACGGTAGTTTTGATTCTCTCTGGCTAATTTTTGCATATCTTCAAAATTCTGCTTACTTAACCATAAAAGCTCATCAAATTTAAATCCAAGCATAACTATACGATAGAGTTCTGGTTTGTTTTTTCTCCAATTATATAAAGTTTTTACATCGATTTTAAGGATACCTGCCATATCTCTTTTGCTTAGTTTTCTTTCCATACTCATTCCTTGAAATATAAGAATAAAATTTATCAAAAATCGCCATCTTTTACAACAAAGTAAATATTACTATAAATTATAATATATCTATAGAAATATTACTATGTTTTATTTTAATAGACGAATGTATATATTTATAAAAAAATTGAGACTAGATAAAAGGTGTAAAATTATGGAGTATGTAATACATTGTGAAAGTATCTGCGGAGAAAAAAGATACTTTATAATTCAAGATAAATTTAGCACTCTGCCATATATAGTAAGGAGCGGCGGAGTTATCTACAAAGTAAAGAAATACATGAAAATAAACGAAAAAAATGCAAAAATTGAAGATAAAATTATGGAAAAAGTTTATCGCTCAAACTGCTTTTTTTACGATATAAATACTCTTTATGCAGAGAAAAATTTATGGCAAGAAGTTGAGTGGTAAGCTACCACTCGATATAGGTTTTAGCCTTCTTTATGTTTTCAAATTTAACTTCAATCATATCGTCATTTTGGCTATTTATACATATATAATCATCTTTTAGAGATACTATCTTGCCTTTAATCTCGGTCTTATCATTTAGTATAATTTTAGCAAACTCGCCTATACTAAGCTTAAAATGCTCTATCTTACTAAGTTTTCTCTCAAGTCCTGGACTTGAAACCTCTAAAATCCACTCTCCACTAACTGGTGGCATTACATCATAAATAGGCGAAAGGAGTTTGCTCAGCATTTCACACTCTTCTAAGCTTACACCATCTTTTTTTGTTATATAAACCCTATATATAACTCTACCATTTTCATTTACGACTTCTGTATCATACAGATCAACTCCACATTGCGATACTAAATTTGATAAATCTGTCATTTTTTACCCTTTTCAAGCTCATCAGAAACCTTGCTAAATAGCTTATCAATGTGATTTTGATACTCTAGCCTATCATCAAATTTGAAATGAAAATTTGGAGCTTTATACCAACCTTCAGCGCTCATACAGTGATTTTGTATATGCTTACTAACTCTTTTTAAATGCTCTAAAACGTAAGATTGCTCTTTGTCATCAAGCATCATTTTATCAAGATATACAAAAGCATCATACCTGCCTTTTTTACACTCTACATCAGTTACGCAAAGCCCTTTTAAATAGATATCATCCAAGCTGCTTAGTGCTTCTGGAATAAGCTCTTTTAGCACGCTTTCTGTTCTTAGGCGCTTTACTTCGGCTGCATTCATAACTCAACCTTGCTTTCTACTTCTTTGTAACTTTCTATATAATCGCCCTCTCTCATATCGTTATATCCCTCGATACCAACTCCACACTCATACCCTTTTGCTACTTCTTTTACATCATCTTTAAAACGTTTTAATGAGCTTACATTTCCTTCAAATACGACAACTCCATCGCGGATTACACGTATCTTAGCACCCCTATTTATGCTTCCATCAGTTACCATACAACCTGCGATTTGTCCTATTTTTGGTACGTTGATAACTTGACGAATGACGGCTTGACCAAGCTCTTCTTCGCTTATGATAGGACTCATAAGACCACTAAGCAGAGCTTTCACATCATCAATTAAATTATATATAACATTATAAGTTTTTATCTCTACTGAGCGCTCTTTGGCTTTTTCTTTTACGTCTCCAGTCGGTCTTATATTAAAACCTAAAATAACGCAGTTTGCACTTGCGCTTGCTAGAGTTATGTCACTTTGAGTGATTCCGCCTACTCCAGAGTGAATTATATCTACTTTTATCTCATCATTTTTTAATTTTTCAAGACTTGCTTTTATAGCCTCCAACGAGCCTTGAACATCAGCTTTTACTATAAGTGGGAGACTTTTTAACTCACCTTCGGCTATCCTAGCGCTTAGCTCATCTATAGTTACTTTTGTGGATTTACTAAGCTCTTTTTGTCTTAAATAATCATATTTTTTCTGAGCATATTCACGAGCTTCTTTATCTGTTTTTACGCTTATCAACGTCTCTCCAGCATCTGGCACTTCACTAAGTCCTATGATAACCCCACATTCGCCCGGTTTTATGGACTTTAAACTGTTTCCCTTATCATCTTGTAGCGCTCTTACTTTGCCATAAGCTACACCAGCAACTATAGTATCTCCTACTCTTAGCGTTCCGTTTTCAACTATAGCAGTTGCTACTGGTCCGCGACCTTTTTGAAGCGAACTTTCTATGATCGTCGCTTTTGCTTCTCTGCTTGGATTTGCCTTAAGTTCCAAAATTTCGGCTTGAAGAAGAACTATCTCAAGCAGATCTTCAATCCCCATTCCAGTCTTAGCTGAAATAGGTACAAACTCATAGCTGCCACCCCATTCAGTAGGAAGAATATCAAGATCAGCAAGTCCTGTTTTTACAAGATCTGGATTAGCACTTTCTTTATCCATTTTATTTATAGCTATGATGATAGGTACTCCGGCGGCTTTTGCGTGATTTATAGCTTCTTTGGTTTGGGGTTTTACACCATCATCGGCTGCTACAACTACGATAACTATATCAGTAACACTAGCTCCTCTTGCTCTCATAGCCGTAAAAGCTTCGTGTCCTGGAGTATCTATAAAAGTTATATTTTTACCATTTTTTTCTACCATATAAGCACCGACGTGTTGAGTGATGCCGCCTGCCTCGCCACTAGCTACACGTGAGTTTCTTATATAATCAAGCAAACTAGTTTTACCGTGATCTACGTGACCCATTATAGTAACAACTGGAGCTCTTGATACGCCATTATCTTCTAAAATTTCATCTTCATATGCTTTTACATAGTCGAAATCTTCTTTGGTATCTACTATATTGACTTCTATGCCAAACTCGGCGCCAAGTATTTCTATCTCATCTTCTTCTAAAAAGTCATTTTTAGTAGTCATTTTACCTAGCATAAATAACTTTGCTATCACTTCGCTTGAAGATTTTTTTATCTTATCGGCAAATTCATAAAGACGAATCTCTTTTGGGATATCAACATTGCTTATATCTTCATTATCTTTATCTTTTACCACTTTTTTATGTTTTTTTCTACTGTTTCTTTGTATTCCGCCCTCAAAACTAAAATTATTATTTTGAGATGTTTTATAGACATTTATCTGCTTTTTAACTGTATTTTGACGTTCAACTTCTATAGGTTTTACGGTAAGATCTGGCAATACTACAACATCTTCATCATCTATAGCTATATCATCACTAAAACTAACTACTGATAATAAATCCATCTTAGCCGAACTCTCTTTTTTAATAGCTATAATAGGCTTTTTCTCTTTTTTCTTCTTTTTTAAATTTTCATCACTACTACTAAAAATTGCCTCTAAACCTTTATTTATCGGTTCGGATTGCTGTTTTTGCAATGGTGGAACTTCTTCTTTTTTCTTTTTTACTATAACTAAGCCTCGTCTTTTAGATAAAGTAGAACTAGCTAAACTCTCTTGTTTTGGCTCTACCTTGACTGGCGTACTATCAACGTTTTGTTTTATTTCTACATTTTGTTCTACTTGTTCTATAGGTTTTTGTTGCATTTGAGTATTTGGAGCTTCTTTTTGAGTATTTTGTTTTATATCTTTTTTCTCCGGTGATTCTGGTTTTTTACCGGATTGGACATAATCATAGAGTTGTGCTGCATCTTCTGGAGTTACTGCGCTAGACGAAGTTGTAACCTTAAATCCTAACTCCTTTGCTTTTTCTAAAATTTCTTTATTGGAATAGCCAAGTTCTTTTGCTATTTCATGGATTCTAATGTTTGCCATCGGCGAGTATCTCCTTTAAGTTTACACTATTTTTACTAAACCGTGAGAGTGGTTTTTTGAGGTCTTTTTTGTCTTTTTGGATACAGGTTTTGCATAGATAAAATGACCTTGTATTTTTTGAGTTTATTTGTATTTCACCATTTACACAAGCAAATTTAAAAAGCTCATTTTGGAAAAATCTGCCTTTGCAAACCACGCACATTCTTATTGGTTTATGAAATTTGTTCATATTATATCTTAATTTTCTTTATTTTTAGCTTTGCAATATAAAACCGTTATTATCAAATTCGTAGATTTCTACTTTAAACTCCGGAAATTCTAATTGCAGTATATCTCTTAAGGTTTGAGCTCTATCTTTATGTGCTAAATTTAAAAAACTAGATCCGCTACCAGAGAGATTGCTCATCAAAGCACCGCTTAAATAAGCTATCTCTCTTACCCTAAAAAGCTCTTTAAGTCCATGCATACGTCTGATTTCGTGCATTTTATCTATACTTGCTAATCTTAAATTTTCATAATCTTGCTTTATAAAACAAGCAGTAAGAAAAGCTGCGTGAGAGACATTGCTGATCACATCTGACATAGGGTATGTTTTTGGTAGTTTTCCTCTTGATTGTTTTGTGCTAGTAGGTTTGTCTGGTATAACTACAACAGCTCTTAAATCACTGCTAATATCGGCTTTTTGCGTATATACCGTGCCTTTATGCACGATATTTGACGTGAATCCTCCCCATACCGCCGGAGAGATATTATCTGGGTGGTTTTCGTACTTTAAAGCTTGATTCAAAATGAGAGCTCTATCGACTTTAAATCCAGCCATATGATAAGCAGAAGCTATAGCTCCTACTATTACTGATGAGCTACTTCCAAGACCCCTAGAAAACGGAATGTTATTTATAAAATTAAATCTAAAATTCGGTATCTTACCAGTAAGATAAAGCATAGTTTCGTTGAAAATATTTACAAATGTATTATTTTTTTTTAGCCCTATTTTATCGCTTCCCTCGCCGCTTATGCAAACTGATGTGAAATTTTGCTTTGTTATAGTAACTTCATTGTATAGTTTAAGCGAAAGCCCTAATGAATCAAATCCCGGTCCTAAATTCGCACTTGTGGCTGGCGTTAGTATTTTCAAATTCTCTCCTAAATTGCATCTATAATATATTCTGGAAGAGTATCACACTTTTTATTTAAATTTGATAAATTATTTGGGAGTTTAAAATCCGTTTGTTCTACTTTTTGCAAACTAACGCCGTCTTTACTATATACAAAACTTAAATTTTTATTTGCACGGATCGCACCAAAGCCATTTAGTTCAAATCCACTAACAGCCCAAAAATCGATATTTTTAGCTATACAAAATGTTTTTAATATCACATAACTTACCTTAAGACCCATAAAGCTTCCAGGAGTATTTGCGTAAGTTATACTAGATATTATAAACTCTAAACTGATTTCATCTAAAAATGCTATTAAAGATTCACTTGCTTTTTGATCGCTAGAAAGCTCTTTTATAAGATTATCATTTTCATATATACCAATGAGTAGCGGCGATGAGAGCGCCACTACTAAAATATCAACTTTTTTTATGCAAAAGCCTTTGCATACTCTTTGGCTTTTTGTTCATCTAATGTTACCATTTCATAGTTCTTTTCGTCGCTTAAAAGAGCTACAGTGAGTTTATGATTTAAGTCATGGCTTCCTGCGTAAGCTTCGTAATCTCCAACCATAGGCGCTCCAAGCAAACTTATATCGCCGATAGCGTCAAGGATTTTATGACGAACAAACTCATTTTCAAATCTAAGCCCCTCTGGATTTAAAATGCGACTATCATCTATAACGACTGCATTATCCAGACTTCCACCAAGTGCTAAACCCATTGAGTTTAGTTTTTGAACATCTTTTAAAAATCCAAATGTTCTAGCGCGCGCTATCTCATTTAAAAAGTTTTCTTTACTAAATTCAAAAGTATAACTCTGCTTACCGATAATAGGATTTTCAAATTTGATAGTATAGTTAAATTTAGGATTTTTACTAGGAGTGACTTTTACGTATTTATCTCCGTCTCTAACCTCAACTTCTTTTTTTACTACAATTACCTTTTTATCGGCTTCTAGTTCGATAACTCCAGCTTCATCTAACATCATACAAAAACTTATCGCACTTCCGTCCATAACAGGAACTTCGTTTGCGTCAAGGACTATTCTTATATTATCAATTCCATAACTATTTATAGCGCTTAGAAGATGTTCTATTGTAGATACTGAACCTTTTTCATTTCCTACTACGGTAGCCATTTGCGTGTTTATAACATTTTTTGGCTCGGCTTTAAAACTACTTCCCAAATCACTTCTATAAAAAACTATACCCATATTTGCTTCTAATGGTTCAAGTATCAGTTTTATAGGTTCACCTTTGTGAAGTCCTATACCTACACCTTCAACCTTTTTTGATATTGTTGTTTGTTTCAAATTTAATCCTTAAATAATCTATGCAGATTATATCAAAAATCGGTTAAAAATTGGTAAATATCTGCTCAAAACTTAAATCTCAAGCTCGGCGCGAAAAACAATTACCGCTCTTCCTGTTATCTGCACTAAAACCGGTTTAGCACCCTCTTTAGTTACATTTACTTCCATTACGCCTGTGCGTCCTATCGCTTCACCTTGTATGGCTTTGAATTTAAAACTTTGCAAATCACGTTTTTGAAATAAATCATAATGCACAAGGTACGCCCCTAAAGGTCCATTCGCATTTCCAGTTACTGGATCTTCATTTATCCCTATAGCAGGAGCAAACATACGTCCATGCACCAAAATCTCAGCATTTGGATCTAGCGTAAAAACATAATATCCGTTGCAGTTTATCTCTTTGCTAAGCGATATCAAAAGTTCGAAATTCGGTTTTAAAGAGTGTAAAACAGAGTTTGAGTTGATAGCCATCATTACTTTTGAATGCCCTGTAGATGCGATGCAAACTGGACATTTTGAGTTTAAATCATCATTCTTGATATCAAGCGCTTCTGTAAGTTTTTCTATAGTTTTACTTGAAAAAGGCTCACTGATTTTGATCTCGCCTTGGGTCATCACTATAGAATAGTCATCGCCGCACCTATTTATATCTACAAGAAGATTTCCAGCGCCTGTTTTTTGCACCACCTTAGTAGAGTCTAGTCCAAGCTCTATAGCTCTAGCGTAATGAGCAGCTATAGTAGCGTGACCACATATAGGAACTTCGCTTGTCGGAGTAAAAAAGCGAACCCAAACATCGTGACTTGCGTCTTTAGGAGATAAGATAAACGCGGTTTCTGAGTTATTTAGCTCTCTTGCTATGCGCTGCATCTGCTCATCACTAAGCCCATCGGCGTTTGTCACTACTCCAGCTGGATTGCCATAAAGTTTTTGAGTAGTAAATGAATCTACTTGGTAAATGCGGTACTTTTTCATCTGGTTCCTTATTAAATTTACTACTACAAATTTACAAATTTAAATCAAATCGTTTCAAATTTTCTTATCAATAACCTTTTTTGAAAGCTCAAGAACATCATATACGTTATCTTTCATCCATTTATTATCCATCCACTCCTCAGGTCTAACTTCTATACCTTGAACTAAAACACCAAAATGCAAGTGATCTCCAAGAGCAAGCCCAGTAGTTCCAGTAGTTGCTATAGGAGCATCTACGCTTAGTTGTTCGCCAACATTTACATTCGTACTATTGCAGTGACCATACAAAGTATAAAGCCCAAATCCGTGGTATAAAATTATATTTTGACCATATATTCCGTTTTCTTCATTAAATACTACTACAGAAGGATTGCTAGTTGCTATTTTAGCTCCTGCTGTGCTAGCTAAGTCAAGACCTAAATGCCAACTTTCACTTACGTCATTTCCATTATAAGTATAAAAACGATGATCTCCAAAACTCGCTACCGCCGCTCCGTTTCTAAGAGGATAAAAAGGAGCTATATAAAAGCCGTTCATTGATTTTTCCGGTACTTTTGACGTGATTTCCGTTATTTTTTTCTCATTTGAAATTCTAAGTGTTTCATTTACAAATTTAAATCTAGCGAGCTTATCCATAGCAGCAGGATCTGCTGCATACTGATTTGCAAGGTCTAGTATCTTACCGTCTAAAAATCTATCGTTTAGAGCTATTTTTGAGACTTTATACTTTCTATCTTGTAAAAAGTATCTTACGCGCATATTGCTTTTATTTCCAGCCATATCTTCAGCTACTACATCTGCACTAAAATCATTTTCTGAGCTAGGCCACGCAACTAAAGAAGCATAATATCCATCTTTATAAAATGGTGTAGCTTTAAATTTTTTACCGTAGTTTGTTTGTATATATACATCTTTGATATTATCATCACTAGCTCTAAATACCACGGCTGCCGCGCCTCCTTTTGATATCTTATAAGACTGATTTAGTATATATATCTCTGGTTTTTTTGTATCTACTAAAAGTTTTGAGTGTTTTACTGATTTATTTCCACCGAAAAAATTCCATTTGCTAGTATCTATCGCCTCTACTGTTAAAGTATAAGTTTTTTTCTCATCAAATATAGCGTTTTTAGGAAAAGCTATGTTTAAATTTAATTCTGCTTGAGTATCGTTAAACTCTTTAGATAACAAAACTTGGCTCGCAGAACCATCATTTAGAACTATTTTTATAAATTTAATACCAACATTATCCGTAATCTTAAGAGGAATGGGAGTTTTTAAATTCCAATGAGTTTCATTTTCTAAAGCTATATTTGGCGGTTCTTTCTCAAATACATTTAAATTTGACATACTTACCACTATAAATATAGATAAAATTATAACAATACCTATAATAATAATTTTAAAACCTGAATTTTTTCTCATAATACTACCTTATTAATATATTTTTTTAGAGCGTAATTATATCAAAATATCTTGAATAGACTATAAAATATCTCTCAATCCCCTAGCAGTTTGCATCCACGCTTTTAGTTCGTCCCATTGTTCATTTGCTATCATATTTTCACAAATTTCAAGCTCATTTTTAAAAGAATTTATAGCATTTAGCACATTTAATCTATTTTGTTTAAATATATCTAACCACATCTGCGGACTTGACTTTGCTATACGAGCCATTCCGCTAAAACTACCTCCAGCAAGAAGCAATATATTTCTCTTATCCTCTTCTTTTAAAGTTGAGCTTACAAGACTGTAACTGATGATATGGGGAAGATGAGATATAATCCCTACATGATGATCATGGCTTTTTGAATCCATAAAAACTATCTTCATACCTGCGTGAGATAGTATCTCAACTGCTCTTTTTACATGATTTTCACCAGCATTTTTATCATCGCATACGACAACTACAGCGCCGTTTAATAGAGTTTTAAATGCTGCTTTAGGTCCTGAGTTTTCAGTTCCTGCCATAGGATGAGCAGCCACGAAGTTCTCTTTTATCTCATCTGGGCATGATTTTAATATCTCTGCTTTAGTCGAGCCAAGATCTATTATAGTTGTGCTTTTTGGTATATCTTTTAAATTTTGAAGTATTTTGATAATAGCCTCCACAGGAACAGCCAAAAATATCATATCGCATCTCTTTTTCATCTCCTCAAAGCCTATTATCTCATCGACTAAACCAAGCTTCAAAGCGTCACTCTCATTTTCTTTGCTAAGATCATATCCGCTTACTTTTGTTATAAGTTTCATATCTCTTAAAGCAAGACCTAAAGAGCCTCCGATGAGTCCTAGACCTATTATGCCTACGTTCATATAAATTCCTTATTGTTTTATGGATTATTATACTTTAAATTTAATCAAAGTTCTAGTAATTTCCATTAAATTTTACCAATAAATTTAGAAAACGTAACGTATTTAAATTTAATAATATGTTAAAAATAATTATGATACTATAGCCAATCACACTTTTTGCATTAGGTAAAATTATATGAAAAAAATATTCTTTTTGAGTTTAGCGGTGGTCGGAGCATTAAATGCCGTAACTATAAAATCAGTGACCTATAAAGGGCTTATGCATCTCTCAAATGAAGTTGCAAACGATATTTCAGGACTAAAAATAGGAGATGAGCTAACAGAAAAAAACTCAAACAAAGCTATTTTAAATTTATACAAACAAGGTTATTTCAAAGATATCTATATAGAAGAAACAGACGGAAACGTAGTAGTAACTCTAAAAGAAAAACCGATCATTGCAAGGCTTGATATACAAGGCGTTGTTACAAATGATAAAAAAGCCATAGATGGCATACTTAGTATCAAAAAAGGTCAGATGTATGACGAACTAAGCATAAATAATGCAAAAGATAGAATAAGACAGTTTTACGAAACAAAAGGATACTTTGATACTGTTGTTGATGTTGAAAAGATCCCATTAAATGGAAATGATAGCTCACTTCATATAATAATGACCGTAAATAGAGGCGAAAATATTACAATACAAAATGTAAATTTAGTAGGCTCAAAAGTACTTGATTACTCAGATGTAGAGCCTTCAGTATCAAATAAACAACGTGAATTTATGGGCTGGATGTGGGGAAGAAATGACGGAAAAGTTAAAATTTATGATCTCCCTACAGACTCTGGAAAAATAAAAGAAGAGTATCTTAAAAAAGGTTATTTGGACGCTACGATTTCAGATGCGTATCTAAATACATATTTTGACAACTATACAGCAGATCTTACTTACTACATAGAAGAGGGAGAACCTTATAATGTAAGTAGTGTTTCTATAGACGCACCTAGCGAACTTGAACTTGACAACGAAGCTATCATCAAAAAATTTAAATTATCAAAAGGTGATAGACTAAACTCTAGTTGGCTTAGAAAAGATATAAACGATCTTGAAAATATAGTCGCAGATAAAGGATACGCTTATGTAAAAGTCTATCCACAAACACAAAAAAATGAGACCGATCACACAGTAGATATCATATATCAAGTAGTGCCAAATGATAAAGTATATATCAGGAACGTTATCGTATCTGATAATGATAGAACAGCTGATAGAGTCGTAAGACGAGAACTATACTTAACAGAAGGAAATTTATATAATAAAACAGATCTAATAGATTCAAAAAATGCACTTAAAAGAAGTAGTTATTTTGAAGATGTAGAAATAAAAGAAAATAGAGTAAATAAAGAACAAGTAGATCTAGAAGTTGTGGTTAAAGAAACATCGACAGGAAGCATTACAGGTGGTATAGGATATGGCACTAGTGATGGCTTATTATTGAACGCTGGTATAAGTGATACAAATGTATTTGGTAGTGGATATAAAGGTAGCGTGAGTGTAGATAAAAGCGATGATACTTTAAGCGGAAATATAGGACTTACAAATCCACGCGTTATGGACTCTGCGTATAGCCTTGGTGGAAATATCTATGCAAATGATTATGACTGGAATGAGTACAACGAGAAAAGCTACGGTTTTAGTTTAACAGGCGGTAGAAAAATAGGCAGATATATAAACGCATTTTTAACATATCAGATAGAACACAGCAAAATCACTGGACTTGATGAGTTTTATAGAGACGCTGGATATCTAAATGGAACAAATATAAAAAGCTCGATAATTCCTGGTATAACATTTAACAACACAGATGATTACTATATCCCAAGAAGCGGTATGATAGCATCTACTAGCTTTGAATACGCAGGAGCAGGTGGAGATATAGAGTTTGTTAAAAATAAAACAAGTTTCAATTACTATCTTGGATTAAGCGACTATATAGATTATGATCTTATCTTAAGATATAAAGCAGCATTTGGATACTTGTGGAATAGCGACGAAGCTAAGCTACCGATCAATGAAAAATTATTTTTAGGTGGCATACGAAGTGTAAGAGGATATAAAAATAGAAGCGTAACTCCAAAAAGACATATCTGCAATCCAAAAAGAAGCGATGGCAGCGTTATCAATGCTTGTAAAGATATAGAAACCGGTGGTAAAATATCGTTTAATAACTCAGTAGAAATAAGTTTTCCTATCATAGATCGCCTTAAAATGCGCGGACTTGTATTTTTTGATTACGGTATGATAGGCGATGATAGCTTAAATGAGATCAAACGCTATAGCACTGGTGTCGGTATAGAGTGGCTAACACCTATTGGCCCACTTCAAATATTTTACACTCAACCTCTCAACGACAAACCAGGAGATGACACAAGTAGCTTTGAGTTCTCTATAGGAAGAAGATTTTAGTATTTTTGAATTTAACCAGATCATTGGTTAAATTCTACTCATATATGAGCTATCATAAATTCCTTTTAATCTCTGATTTTATGATAGTGCTTTTTTAAATTTATATACTAAGTTTAGGTTATTTTGTGAGGAATGAAACAGCTTTTTTTCTAAGTACTTAGACCATAGCGTTTAGTTTTTAAAACGCCGTTATCTCATCGCCTCTCCATAAACAGGCTCTTTTAGCATACTAGTTTCAAATTTATCTTTATTGCATATAAAGAACAAAGCATTATCTATCTAGCCTCATTGATAAATAACATTTTCAAAGCTAAGTTCGTACTCTCTTTTGCCAAATTTGAGATAAATTTATCCATAATAGGCTGTTGTTTCCAGCTTGGATCGCTCACACCGCTTAGCAGTTCTAGCTCATTTTTAACCTCAAAATAGCTTTTTACATCATCAATTAATCCAACGTCTTTAGCATCAGTAGCTAAAAATACTCTAGCATTTGCCCAAATATCTTTTTTATCGATATCTAAATTTCTAGCCATAGCTACATCGCTATAGAACATCTCATAACTTCTATTGACTAAAGATTGAAGCTCGTTTTTTTCATCTTCATTCCAGCTCCTTATAAATGTTCCTGCTTCTTTATATTTTCCAGCTTTTATAGTTTGAGCGCTTATACCTAATTTTTTAGCAAGCTCTTCGATATTTGGCGATTGCACTATAACTCCGATCGAGCCTATAAAACTACCACGATTTGCATATATTTTATTTGCCCAAATAGACGAATAGTAACTCCCACTTGCCATTGTACCACTAGCATATGCAATAACTGGTTTTATGCTCGCCAACTCTTTTATAGCATCACTTATCTGCACGCTAGGAGCCATTGAGCCTCCAGGACTATCTATATTTAACAAAACGCCTTTGATAAAGCTATCGTTTTTAGCTTCATAAATTTGATTTAATATCTCACTTTCATCGATTATAGCACCTTTTAAACTTATCTCGGTTAAATTTGCGATCTCGCTTTTTCCACTATTTGCAATAATCAAAACAACAATTAATAAAAATATAAAACTCTTAAAGTATTCATTGACAAATTTAAAAACAGCTCCGATTTTTAAAAATATAAATTTTAAAACAGACATTCATTTCCTTTTATATATAGTTTTTTTACAAATTTAGTATGAAGCAAAATCTCCAAAGCAAGCTGATCTTTAGAATTTACATTTATACCTTTGATAATAGATATATCAGCGATTTTACCACTTTTTATAACACCAAGCTCCAAGCCCAAACTCTTAGCAGCCGCGTTTGTCGAACTAAGTAAAAGTACCTTTGATAGCTCCAAAAGATCAAAATCGCTATGAGTAAAAAGCGCGGCTCTAAGTTCATCAAAGAAATTTAAACTTATATTTGAGCTAAGTCCGTCAGTTGCGATATTTAGACTGATTTTACTATCAAAAACTTTTTTTAAATTTAACTTGTTTGATAAAAGTCTGTTTGAAACAGGACAAGTAGTTATACAGTGGAGATTTTTATCAAAATACTCAAGATACTCATCTGCAAAAACGCAATGAGTAAATAACGTACGAACGCCCTCAAAATAGCTTAAAAAACTCTTTGGAGTATAAAAAGGCTTCACATCTTTACTAAAATTTCCAAGCCATACTTTAAACTCTCCATCACCATTTTCAAGCCATCTTTTTTCATGTTTGCTTTCTAAAAAATGGGTTGATACTAAAAGATTATTTTGTCTTGCTAGATCAAGAGTTTTTTTAGCTAGTTTAGGATGAGTGGAATATGGCGAATGTATAGAAACGGCAGGGATAAATTTATCGCTTTTAAATTTCAAACTATTATTAAATTTGATTATAAATTTGTCCCAATTATCAGATAAATTCTCACTATTTGATCCTAAAATTTCATTAAAAAATATAAATCTCGCCTCACAATCAGCGCAAATTTCAGCTTCATTTCCAAAACTAGAAATCTCTCCTATCGTGCTAATACCGCTTTTTAACATAGTTGTTATAGCATTTTTGATTATCTCGTTTTTGGCTTGTTCGCTAAGATTATCTCTAGTTTTTATCACGCTTTTTAGCCAAACTATAAAATCACCATAATCAAGACTTGAAACATTTGAACTAAACTCAAGATGAACGTGCGGATTTATAAACGCAGGCATTGCTATATCATCTTTAAAATCCATTATCTGAGCATCTGGATAAATTTTTATAAGATTATCGAAGCTAGATATCTGTTTTATATGCTCGTCAAAAGCTATAGCACTATCTTCTAAAATATCAAAATTATCATTACAAGTTAATATGTATTTTGCTTTTATGATTTTCATCTTTTTACCTCTTAAAAGAAGGCAATTATAGCAAAAATTTAGCAATATTTCTGTACAATCATAGTTAAAATATTTTTTAAGGATTGCAAATGGATGCTCAAATGAAAATCATGGTTATACAAGGTCCAAATATCAATATGCTAGGCAAACGCGAGACAAATATTTATGGCGCAATGTCGATGGAAAGTATTCATGAGCAGATGAAAACAGTCGCCGATCAAGCCGGAGTAGAAATCGAGTTTTTTCAAAGCAACTTTGAGGGTGAAATAGTAGATAAAATCCAAGAATGTCTTGGTGAATTTGACGGTATAATCATAAATCCAGCTGCTTATACGCACTCATCTATAGCTATTAGAGATGCCATTTCTGCAGTAAAACTTCCTGTTGTAGAAGTACATATAAGTAACATATATCAAAGAGAGGAATTCCGACAAAAAAGCTTGATAGCACCAGTTTGCGCAGGACAAATAATAGGCTTTGGTCCAGTAGGTTATCATTTAGCAATGATGGGAATGCTTCAAATTTTTGAACAAATAAAAGCAGTAAGAGCTAGACAGCAAAATGCGTAATTTTATCTTAAAAGATGAAAATGCCGTATTTTATGAATGCGGCTATAGCTGCGATAATGAGATATATATAAGTATTTGCGGTGAAAACTTTTTCATCACCGATGCGCGCTACTCAATAGAAGCCAGACAAAATATAAAAAACGCTCAGGTGATAGAGATACAAAGTTCTCTCATAAAAGAAGCTAGGTTGCTTTTAAGAAAGCTTGGAGTAAAAAATTTATACTTCAATCCAAATGATTTTACTTTGATGGAATATAACGCTCTTAGCTCAAATTTAGATATAAATTTCATAGCAAAACCAAACTTCTCGCAGATAAAACGTATGATAAAAAAAGATTTTGAGATAGATATTTTAAGAGACGCTGCGAAATTTGGAGCCTATAAATTTGATGAACTTGCAATTTTTTTAAACAAAAACAGAGATTTGAGCGAAGAAGAGATAAATTTTCACGCACAAAATATCTTAAAAGATAGTGGAAAATTAAGACTTAGTTTTGAGCCTATAACCGCCATAAATTCCAACGCTGCAAAAGCTCACGCCATACCTACAAGCCTGAGATTGCAAGAAGGAGATCTGCTATTAGTAGATGCAGGAGTTAAGTTTAAAAGGTACTGTTCAGATAGAACAAGAACTATAAATTTTGAAAATGGTTTTAAATTTGATAAAAATCAAAAATTTAAAAATAGCAAAAAAGATGAGATATTTAACATAGTAAAAGAGGCTCAAGCAGAAGCTATAAAAGCGGTAAAACCGGGTATAGCGGCTTATGAAGTAGATAGAGCGGCTAGGGATTATATAGCTAAGTTTGGATATGAAAAAGAGTTTTTTCACTCAACAGGACATGGAGTCGGTCTTGATATACACGAACTTCCCATAATCAGCAAAAATAGCAAAACTATCTTAGAAGAAGGAATGGTATTTAGCGTGGAGCCAGGAATTTATATAGAAAACGAATTTGGCGTAAGAACCGAAGATGTTGTCGTAGTAACAAAAGATGGATGCGAAGTTTTATAGACTATGCAAACTATATATTTAGATGACGCAAAGTGTATTATGAGATCTAAGTTTTTTCCGTTATTTAACAAGCTCGATAAAGAGGTTAAATTTAAATATACAGCCTTTATAGGTCTTGGTGGAAATATAGGAAATACAAAAAAACGTTTTGAAACTTTTTTACTAAATTTAAAAAAAGATAGACGTTTTTTTATCAAAGAGTGTTCACCGATACTAAAAAACAGAGCTTTTGGATATGTATCACAAGACTATCTAAATGCAGTAATAATGATAAAATCGTCGCTATATGCAACGCAGATACTTAAGGTAATGCAGCATTATGAGTTTAAATTTAAAAGACAAAGACCATTTAAAAATGCACCACGAACACTTGATCTTGATATTTTATATTTTAGTAAAAAAGTAAGAAAATCAGCTAAACTCACGGTTCCACATATCGGAGCTAAAGAGAGGATTAGCGTGATAATCCCAATTGGACTAATGAAAGGAATATGATGGCCACAGTACTTAAAACTTTCACTGGAGAAAGCGCTATAGAGGCTCTTAAAAAAGCGAAAGAAGAGTGCGGTGAGAGTGCTATGTTAGTCACCACAAAGCAAATTCAGCCAAAAACTCTGAACAAAAAACCTGTTTATGAGATTTTAGTAAGCGTTGAAGAAGAGACAAAATCTCCTACAAAAGAGAGCATAAAAGAGATAAAACAGCAGATATCAGCATATACAAAAGCTTATGAAAAACCTCCTTTAGCGCCTCCTAGCATAGATGAAAGCGTACTTTTAAATATATCAAAAGCAGCTAAAGAGATAAGCAAAGTAGCGAGTTTGCCAGATATCACTATCCAAAATCAAACCGAAAATGAAGAGTACAATAAAAAAATCGATGATGTAGCAAAACAGGTAAATAAACTAAATGACAAAATATCTATGATAGCAGATATGATATGGGATGATAAAGCTGAAGCTAGAGGCGATATCACCATACCTCCAGAGTTTTCTACCATATATAAATTAGCAAAACAAAGCGGTATGAAAAGTGAGCATCTAAAAGCCATTATGCAAACTACTATACAAAATATGCCGACCTCTATGAAAAACAATCCATCTGCGGTAAAAAGATATTTTTACTCACTTCTTAGAAATATGCTGCCTTGCAGAAGCGAAAGTTTAGAAAGCAAAAAGCAAAGAATTATGATGTTTGTAGGACCAACAGGAGTTGGAAAAACCACAACTCTTTCGAAACTAGCTTATAAATTTGCTCACTCAGGAGATATAAGATATAAAACAGGTATTATAACTCTTGATACATATAGATTAGGGGCGGTCGAGCAGCTATTTCAGTATGCTAAGATAATGAGCATACCGATACTTGACGCTATAGAACTAGAGGATTTTAAATCAGCATTAAAGAGTTTAGCTAGCTGTGATCTTATACTTATAGATACTATGGGAAGCAGCCAATACGACAAAGATAAACTAATAAAATTAAGCAGCTTTTTAAAAGGATGTGGAACAAAAATAGATGTAAATTTAGTTTTATCAGCAGGTTCAAAAATTGAAGATTTGACTGAAATTTATAATAATTTCTCATTTTTAGATATCGACACATTAATCATAACTAAATTTGATGAAACAAAAATTTTTGGAAATGTTTTTTCACTAGTATATGACACAAATACTCCAGTTAGCTTCTTCTCAACAGGGCAAAATGTTCCAGATGACATAATGGAGGCAAAAAGCGAGTTTTTAGTTCAGTGCGTTTTAGATGGCTTTGATAAAGGAGATGAAGATGGATCAAGCAGATAAGCTAAGAGAGCTTATGATATCAAATAAAATAAAAAAATCAACTCACTTTATAGCCGTAACAAGCGGTAAAGGCGGCGTTGGTAAATCAACCATAAGTGCAAATTTAGCAAATATTTTAGCAAAAAACGGATACAAAGTAGCTCTTTTTGACGCAGATATAGGACTTGCAAATTTAGATGTCATCTTAAATGTAAAAATTCAAAAAAATCTTTTAAACGTACTAAAAGGCGAATGCAAGCTAGAAGATATCTTAGTCAAAGTAAAAGATAATCTTATATTGATCCCAGGTGAAAGCGGCGATGATATATTTAAATTTAATGATCAGTTTGTACTAGAAAAGTTTATCTCTGAAGCTAGCATATTGAACGGTATTGATTTTATGATAATAGACACCGGAGCTGGTATAGGAGCTAGTACTCAGGTATTTTTAGAGGCGTGCGATGAGATTATAGTTGTGACAGTTCCTGATCCTGCTGCTATAACTGATGCTTATGCGACCATAAAAGTAACATCAAAGATGAAAAAAGATATATTTATGATATTAAATATGGTCAAAAATGAAAATGAAGCTATCAGAATATATGAAAATATAAAAAAAGTAGCCAAAACAAATATAAAAAGCGAATTAGATCTAGAACTACTAGGATATTTAGAAGCAGATAAATTGGTATCTAAAAGTATAAAACAAAGAACACTTTTTAGCGATGATGTGCCACATATCAGCCCTAGCATACAGCTCAAAAAAGCTGCTAGTAAGCTGCTTTATAAGTTGGAACGAAAAGTGCTTGACGATAAAGAAGATAGAAGCTTTGGCGGATTTTTTAAGCGTCTTGTAGAACAATTTTAATTAAGGTAATTATGTGAGAGCAGAAAACTTTATAGCTTTTTTCACTGTTTGTGGATTTTTCATAGGTCTTATGTTTGTAGTTGTGAAAACTAATGAACCTATGGAGCTTATTTTATATACTTTACTTATTACATTTTTCTTCTATTTAGTTATTCATATAGTTATCATGAACTATGTCGATGCAAATAGAATAGGTCAAAGGTATTTTAACAAAGAAAGATACGAAGAAGTAAATGACTATCTCATAACAGAATTAGCTTTAAGGGAAAAGAAGCTAGAAGGTGCGATACAAAAGACAAATGAAAACATCATACTAAAAAAATCAGGTAAAAAACATGAACGAGTTAAAGCAAAAGCAGCTTGACGCTTATCAAAAAGAGATAAAAAAAAGCCAAGATGAACTCGTTTTATCATATATGCCTGCTCTTAGAGCTATGGCTTTTAGGCTAAAATCCAGACTTCCAAGCTCCATAGAAGTAAATGATCTAATAAGCATAGGCGCTACTGCTATGGTAAAACTATCAAGAACATACGATAAAGAGCAAAACGATAGTTTTTGGGGATATGTAAAACAAAGAGTTTATGGTTCTATGATAGACTATTTAAGAGGTCTTGACTTTCTTAGCAGAGGAAATAGAAAACTAGTAAAAGATATAGACAATGCCATAAACGAGTATTTTAATAAATTTGAGTGCGAACCAGACGATGCTTATTTAGCAGAGCTTTTAGGTGAAGATGAAGCAAAGATAAGAGAAGCTAGAAATCTTAGCGATGTATCTGCTACATTTCCCATAGATGAACAATCTCAGCTTCTTAGCGAATCAGACACCCAAAGCCAGATAGAAAAAGATGAACTCATACAAAAGATCACGGACGTTTTAAACGAATTTGGCGAACGAGAACAGATGATAATACAACTTTATTACTATGAGGAGCTAAGTTTAAAAGAGATTAGCGATATTTTAGGCATTACTGAGTCTAGAATTAGTCAAATTCATAAAAGACTCATTACAAAAATCAGAGAAAGGCTAGGCTTTTAATGGCAGATATTTTAAGTCAAGAAGAGATTGATGCTCTACTTCAAGTCGTAGATGAAGACGGCGACGCAGTAGTAGCAGACACTACTCCGCACCAAGAAGATCAAAAACAAGTAGTAATCTATGACTTCAAAAGACCTAATCGTGTTAGTAAAGAACAGCTAAGAGCCATTAAAGGAATTCACGATAAATTAGCTAGAAATTTGGCTTCTCAAATTTCTAGTATAATGAGAAGTATAGTAGAAATTAGACTTCACTCAGTTGATCAAATGACTTACGGTGAGTTTTTGATGAGCTTACCAAGTCCGACTAGCTTTAACGTATTTTCCATAAAACCGCTTGATGGAAACTGCGTTTTGGAGATAAACCCAAGTATCGCTTTTCCTATGATAGATCGTCTTTTAGGTGGAAACGGCGATGGATTTGAAAGCAACAGAGAGCTTACTGATATCGAGATAAATTTACTTGATGCGATACTTCGTATAATGATGCAACGTCTAAAAGAGAGCTGGTCGATGATAACTGATATGTATCCAAACGTAGAAGCTAAAGAATCCAGCCCAAACGTCGTACAAATCGTAAGCCAAAATGAGATTGTTATTATGGTTGTTATGGAGATTATAATCGGAAATTCTAGCGGTATGATAAATATATGTTATCCAGTAATTTATCTTGAACCGATCCTTAGTCGCCTTGCAAACCGTGATATAATGCTAGGAGAAACAAGTGCTAAAAAAAGTAGAAACAAAGAGTTAAAAACATTGATAGGTCGCGCAGAAGTTCTTTATGAAGCTATACTTGGAAGAACCGTTATAAGTGTAAATGAGTTTTTAAATTTAAAAGAAGGTGATATACTAAGACTTGATAAAAGTGCTGATGATAAAGCTATAGTTTGTATAGATAAAAAAGATGTATTCTTAGCTCAAATCGGACTTCATAGATTTAGAAAATCTATAAAAATAGAAGAGCTTATAAAAACAGATAAAGATGAAATAAAAAATATCTTAGAACAGTATGAAGAAGAGCGTAAAGCAAAGCTTATGGCGTATCAAGAAGAAACTGAAGAAGTAGAGGAAGAAGAGGACGATGAATAGATTTTTAGATATATTTAAAAACGAATGTAAAGCTACCGTAGAAGGACTTACAGGAAACGCCCCGGCGATAGGTGAAACAGCTGAGTTTGACGCTGCGACTCAAAATGGCATTCAAACGCCTATAGTAGTAGCAAATATCAACGTCAGCGGAGATATAAACGGCAAGGTAATCTTCATAGCCACTCCACTTCTAATAACTGCTATAAACGATCTTATGCTAGGCGAAGAAGAACCTACTAAAAGTCTAAATATAGGCGATGATGAATTAGACGCAAGCAAAGAGATATTTTCTAATATTTTAAGTGCGATTTCTACTAGTCTAACAGCTGCTAAAGATATGCCAAAACTAAGCTTTGAAATTCAAAAAGTAGTTTATCTAGATGAAAATCAAATTCTAGATTTGAGCTCATATGAAAAACTATTTTTATGTCCTGTTACAATGGGTGATATAAATGAACATATCGGCTTAGTTGTTGATTTTGCCTTTAATAAATACTTCAATAAATCAGATGAAAAACATACAAAAGATATACCGCATTTAAAAGCAGATATAACAGAAGAGATAAAAAATATAGGTCTTATTATGGATGTTAGACTTCCTATAAGAGTTAGGATAGGATCTAAAAAAATGCTGCTAAAAGATGTTTTATCTATGGATATAGGATCAGTTATAGAGCTAAACCAACTAGCAAATGATCCTTTGGAAGTACTTATAGGAGATAAGCAAGTCGCTCTTGGTGAAGTTGTTATAGTAGATGGAAATTTTGGAGTTCAAATCACTGAGATAGGAACCAAAAAAGAGAGATTAGAGCAATTAAAATAGTTTATAAATTTATTAGTTCGATATAGTAATCGCACTAAATATATTTAAATTTAAAAGTTTATTGCAACTGCTCGCTCATATCAAAAAACGTATCTTTATGTATATTTTCAAACGCAGCTTGTAAGCTAGTAAATAGCTTTGGATTTTCTTTTTCAAGCCCTGCTAAAAGCTGTTTTGTTTCATATCTAGCGTGGGGCATTTTCACGTCAAATCTCATCGCAGGACACGCTTCATCACCTATGACAAAGAGACTGTTTCTAGTAGCATTATCTCTAAGCTGACGCTCTCTGACATTTATGAGAGGTCGTATCAACACTAGTCCATTCTTTGCTCTATATTTTGGAGCAAGCGTTCTTAAAGCGCCGTTGTAAGTAAAATTCATAAAAAAACTCTCAGCCGCGTCATCAAGATGATGAGCGATCGCTAGTTTATTAAAACCATGTTCAAGCGCATAAGTATAAAGATATCCACGTCTCATACGGCTAAAAAAGCTACAAAAACTCGAATTTTTTCTGATTTTATCTTTGCTTATTTCAAATATAGAACTATCGATAACGCTATGTTTTATGCCATGCGCATTGCAATGCTTAGTCAAATACGCATAGTCCTCGCCCATACCATAACTAAGCGTCACGGCTTCAAACTCAAATTTATCTGGAGTAACATTTTGAAAATGTTTTAGTATATGAGCCAAAGCTAAGCTATCTTTACCGCCGCTTAGACCAAGAAGTATTTTGTCGTCTTTCTCAAACATCTTGTATTTAGCGTTTGTTTGACCGACTTGACGAATGAGCTTTTTACTCAGATCTATCATAAATACTCAACCATATCAAGTACAAATTTAGCAGACGTATTTGCAACTTCTACCACAAACTTATCAAAGTCGATCTCAGCGCCACCACCTGCTTCGTCACTTATAGCTCTCATCAAAAAGTACGGAACTCCAAGAGTAGCACATACTTGTCCAACGCTAGCACCTTCCATTTCCACAGCGTCTGCATCAAAAGTGGATTTGATCCACTCTTTTTTCACAGGATCGCAGATAAACTGATCTCCGCTAACTATAACTCCACTGACAAGATTTACACCGTTTTTAGTGGCAACTTTTTTTGCTATATTATTTAGTTTTTCATCTGTTTTTTCATACACGTTTATACCAGGAACATAACCATATGGATGTCCAAACGCGCTTATATCAAGATCATGCTGAGCTGTGCTTGTAGCGTAAATGATATCACCTATCTTTAATTTTTCATTTAATGCTCCAGCAACTCCAGTAAATAGCAATATCTCACAACCAAATTTTTCTACCATCAAAGTAGCAGTCAATGTAGAATTTACTTTACCTATTTTAGAATAAGCAATAACAAGTTCGTGATTTTTATATTTAGCTAGATAAAACTCGTTTTTGGCGTATTTTATCGTTTCGTAATTCTGCAGTCGGCTTAGAAGTGGAGCGATCTCTTCAGGCATAGCGCCAAGTATAGCTACTTTCATGCTAGCTCCTTCAAGCTCTCTTCTAAAGAGTTTAAATTTGAAATACTATAAGTCGGCTTTGATGTTATTTTTTTATTTAGTCCTTTTAATACACTAGAACCAAACTCTATAAAACAATCAACATCGTTCTCATAGTTTTTAATGCTCTGTTTATACAAAACAGGTTTTGTAAGTTGAAGTTTTAAAAGTTCCAAAGCATCTGTTTTGCTAGTATAAGCCTTAGCCGTAACATTTGATATAACAGGAGAAAACTCATCTTTTATAAGATATTTAAGCTCATCATAGAGTTTAATACTCGCACTATCAAGAAGTGGGCAGTGACTAGCTACGCTCATATCTAAAAGCATAGCTCTTTTCGCACCAGCTTCTTTAAATACAGGCTCAAGCTCCACAAGATCACTTTTTACTCCGGCTACCACTATTTGTCCATCGCAGTTATAGTTCGCAGCCCAAACGCTTTTTGATGATTTCTCGCAAATATCTTTTACGATATCATCATTTAAACCAAGGATGACCATCATTCCTGCATTTTTACCTTGACAAGCTTCGCTCATAAATTTACCTCTTAGATGAACGAGCTTGATAGCATTTAGCATATCAAGACCGCCGCTAACACTAAGAGCTGAAAATTCACCAAGCGAGTGACCAAGTGCAAATTTAGAAGAAATATCTGTATTTTCTTTAAAAGCAAGAAAACAGATAAAAGAATTTAGAACAATAGCAGGCTGAGTAAATTCAGATATGCTTAAGCGATCGTTTTCTTTGAACATAAGCTCTTTAAAATCAATCTTACAAAAATCACTAGCACTATCTAAAAGATCTTTTGCGGATCTAAAATTCTCATAAATTTCAAATCCCATACCAAAGCTTTGCGAACCTTGTCCTGGGAATAAAAAAGCATAACTCATATAGCAAACTCTTAATGATGATGTTTTCCGCAGCATCCGCCGCCATGTTCGTCATGATGACCACCGCCACAACATCCTTCGCCCTCATGCTCATGATGGTGATGACCGCCACTTCCGCAACCACAAACATTAGGCATAACAACTACACCAGTTAGCTCTTCATCTGCGTCTGCGTCTCTGTTTTCAGTAATTTTTACGTTAAACTCAAGATCTTTACCAGCATATGGATGATTAAAATCCACAGTAACATCATTATCACTGATTGATTTTACAGTAACTCTAACAGTGCTTCCGTCTTCACCCTCTCCAAAAAGCTCCATGCCTTCATTTAATTCTATACCGGCAAATTGTTCTTTTGGTAGCACTTGAAGAGCACTCTCATCATATTCGCCTAAACCTTCACTAGCAGGTATGCGTACTATAGCATTTTCGCCTACTTTAAGATCTTTAACCCCGTTTTCCAAAGCTTCTAAAACTTGATTTTTCCCTGTGACAAATGCGATCTCTTGCGCATCTATATTTGACTCCAAAAGCTCACCTGTTTTTGCATCTTTAAGCTCATAAAACATTTTTATTACTTTTGACATTATTTTCTCCTAAGGTTGAATTATTTACGTACGGGTGAAGCTTTTGCTTCTTTACTATCTGGATATGCTTGTCTTAATGCATTATAAAATTTATTAGCATTTTTTGTATCGCCTGTTTTATCAAAACTAATTGCCGTATGATACAGAAGTTTTGGCATATAAGCACCTTTCTGACTCAGCTCAACACTTTTTTGGTAATAAGGTATAGCATCTTTATAGTTTTTATTTGTATATTCTATCTCGCCAAGCATAAAATTTGAATAAGCTGGTTTATGCTTTTTCTGTACTAAAAAAGCATATGCTTCGCTAGATTTTAAATACTCTTTGTTATTATAAGCAGTATCAGCGTCTTTTAGGATATCTGCAAGATTCATATCATCAAATTTATTTACTGATTTACTCTCTTCGCTCTTATCATCTTTTGTAGCAGAACTACTATTTTTTTCAACTGCTTGATTTGCAGCTACTGAGTCTATCAATGCGCTTAACTCTGATATGGCTTTTGTTATTTTTTTATAATTTTCATCTTGTATAGTTTTATTTTGCTTTACTATACTTTTTAATTCTGTAATCTCTTTTGTAAGATTTAGGTCTATAGAATTTACTCTATTTTCTAAATCGGCGGCTCTGTTTTCTAATTTTAAATTTGTCTGATTTAAACCATCTAATATACTTTTTAAGCCTTCGATATTCTCTTGTGCTACATTTATATCGGACTGAACCGAGCCGATATTTTGGTTTAATTTTTCGACTTTTTCTTTGTTTTTTAATAGAATCTTTTCATTATCTGTAAGTCCATACGGATTATCTTGATTTAAATTACCTGCATCAAATACTGAAATTTCAGCGAATAAAGAAGATGCAGCCCATAAAAAGGCTGCAATAAAAAGATCTCTTCTCATAAATTATGGAAGAATTTTAAACTCATCACGACGATTTTGAGCGTCGCAAGCTTTTGTTCTTTCAGTACATACAGGTTTGCTCTCGCCATTGCTTGTAATTTCGATTCTATCTGCACTTACACCTTGAGCTACTAAAGCATCTTTAGCAGTTTTAGCTCTTTTTACGCCTAAAGCGTAGTTATACTCATCACTACCCCACTCGTCGCAGTTTCCTTCGATCATAACTCTTAGGCTATCTGCACCATTTTGGTTAAATAATGAAGCATTTGTACTAACAACGCCTTGCATATCTGGGCGTATATTGAATTTATCAAAATCAAAATAAACATTTTTAACTTGGCTTTGAATTTGATTCATTAGAGCGTTTAATCTCTCTGCATCACTCATTGTGTCAGTATTTGACATACCACTATTTGACATTTTGTTTGCATCTGCATTCATATCTACT